>CAZOIG010000647.1:0-1507 GCA_964579235.1 uncultured Gammaproteobacteria bacterium | reverse complement strand
TGGATACAGCTTCCTCGTTAACGTGCCAGGCGCAGAACAGCCTTGGGTTTGCGAGGCGGACTTTGCAGGCAACGCAGGCGACGTATTCTATCTGTGCGAAGGCTGAAGACCTTTCATCAATGTAAGCAACGGTGGCAACGCCATAGCCGGCGCGTTGTCACCGTGGCACGCGCGCCCATCTACCGTCGCGTTCTACCAATTCATCCAAGGTTCCCGGTCCATGAGCGGCGCCGTATAGAACCACTATATCGTTTGGTGAGGCATCGATGGCCTCCGCCAAGTGTATGTTCCGCAAATCGACGATTATCTCGAACGACTTGGCGATATCACCAGTGGGTAAGACCAATCCGCTCACGGGAGTTGATTGATTCTCGTCCGATATTTCTAGTTTCCCGATTTGTGTTTCATAGGCATCGGCAATTTCACCGGCGGTCATATCGACATTGACATCGCGACCACCTGGAAAGCCCAGAAACAACTCGTTATCCTGAGCAACTAATCCGTCAGAAACGGTGTCAGCGTAAAATGAAGGTGTCGGCAAGAAACCCAGCATAGCGCGTATCCGCAACTGGTCCTCGCGGCTGGCGGCTTCAAAATCAACAAACTCATAAAACAAGTCAGCCCCACGCGATTTCAGAACTTTCACCGCATCCGCGACGGCTTCATAAAATGCTGGCTCGCCGACATGGATCATAGGAATGAAATAAAGCGTCTTCTCTGTATTGGAGAACTCAAGCATCTTGACACTACCCACAGTGCCATCAACAGCGAACTCTACTTCTGTTAAGTCTGTAATGTCTCCGGGAGGGCCATCTGTGATCTCCAAAATCGATTGAGCGTTCGCATCGAACGCCGCCATCGTTATGAATATAACCGTGAAAACAGACGCGAAAATCCTATTGAGTATTCTCATGATAAAACCCAACCTAATGCTTTAATCTTACTGAATTGTAGATTGATCGTTTTGTCTTTGTCATCATTCCATGCTTGGATTTTTAGCACTCCGTAGCTTCAAACGGTTGCCAGCCTAAAAGAACTGATTGGCGATGGATCTAATGAGCAACCCGTGCGGATTGATTGCGCTCCAAAAATAATTGGACAGCCACTAGCTTTGGAGCTTTCTTGAATGACATTGCATAGTCATCTTAAGCCGGAGTGAAGTAGTGAAGATCGACCGAATAGACCATTTTGTCCTGACAGTCGCATCCATTGAGCAAACATGCGCATTTTATACCCGGGTCTTGGGAATGGAGGTCATTGAGTTTAACGGTGGTCGAAAAGCTCTGGTTTTCGGTGAACAAAAAATCAACCTTCATGAGAAGGGTCACGAATTTGATCCAAAGGCATCGGCCCCAACACCGGGCAGTGGCGATTTTTGCCTGATCGCCGACCAACCAATGGCCGAAATTGTAGCGCATTTGGCGGGATGTGGTGTGGAAATAGAGGATGGCATTGTCGACCGCACGGGTGCTACTGGTCCGATCAAGTCAGTTTACCTGCGCGATCC
>CAZOIG010000646.1:0-7919 GCA_964579235.1 uncultured Gammaproteobacteria bacterium | reverse complement strand
TTGCCATGCGGCAGGCTGGCTCACCGTTTTGACACGCTTTAGGGATTTTAACGAGAAAATTGACACAAAAATGTCACAGACCTAAAGCGATGCAGTAAGAGAGAATAGAATAATGAAAAAGAACAACCCTGAACTAAATAGTAAGCAACGCCAATCGAAAAGCCTGCCTTTGCTCGGCACGCTGACTGCGGCGATGCTGTTAACTGGCTGTGCAGGCAGCTTGCGTCATTTACCTGACGACGCCGATATCTCTATTCCAGAGCAATGGGAAACCAGTGAGATGCTGTCAGACGAAGCATCAATGGTGGTTAAAGAGGCTGTAGTCGATGGCTGGGTGAGTAGCTTTGCTGATCCAAAATTTGAAAAGTTTGCGCAACTGGCACTTGATCAAAATCCAGATATTTTTGTTTCTGCAGCGCAACTCAATGCGGCGATTAGGCAAGTCACGATTACTGGCAGCAATGTTTTCCCGAACGTCTCAGTCAACGGTTCGCGCAGTATTATCGAAACCGAAGGCGGCGAACTCGCCGTACTACCGGTTGTTGGTCAACAGACGCCACAAGATCAAGCTAACCAGCAGTTGCGCAACGCCAATGCGTCGCTCGCCATTAACTGGGAAGCGGATATCTGGGGTCGACTGTCGCAACGCAGAAAATCTGCAGCATTAGATGCTAAGGCGCAATCAGAGCTTTACCGTAGCGCTGAGTTATCGTTGGTTGCCAACGTAGGCCGAGCGTGGTTCAACTTGATCACCAACAAAGTATTGGTCGATCTGGCCCACCAACGACTCGAAAGCTTCGAGCGTACGGCTTCGATTATCGAAGAAAACTATCAACGCGGCTTACGCTCCGCTCTAGACGTTTATTTGAGTCGCTCAGACGTTCAAGTTCAAATCTCTAGTCTGGCTGATGCGAAGTTCAACTATCTGCAGACTCTGCGGGCATTTAAAACGTTACTGGGTGAATACCCGGGTGCGGACATGGAGTTTGAAGCGTCTTTGCCAGAACTCGCCAGCCAAATCCCAGTGGGCTTACCCGCTGAGTTGATGAATCGCCGTCCAGACATCCAAGCCAGCCGCTATCAATACGAGTCTGCCCGAGCACTCGCTAAAGCCGCACAGAGAGATCGCTTACCCGCATTGAGCTTTTCCGGCTCTGTGGGTGACCAACGTGAGGAGATTGATCAACTATTTGATAACGATGGCCTCGTAAAGAACTTGGTCACCAGCATCGCATTGCCGATTTTTAGAGCCGGTGCACTGCGCTCTCGCGCAGATCAAGCGATGCATCAAGCCGAAGCGGCTTATGGCCAACTCGTGCGCACGTCACTAACGGCCTTTGAAGAAGTAGAAAACGCGATATCACGCGAAACTGCGCTCAAAGCGCAACATGAGGCGCTCAAGCAAGCGGTAGATTTAGCGCAAGGCGGTTTGGATTTAGCTCTAGATCGTTACCAATCTGGTATTGAAGACTATCAAACGGTTCTGCAAGCTCAGCGTAGCGTGTTCAACTCAAAACTGAACGAAATTAATGTGCGTAATGCTTTGCTACAAAACCGCATTACCTTACACCTCGCTTTAGGCGGCGATTTCGCTCAAAGCGCTGATGCCCAGAGCAATGAGTCCGAACCAGTTGATTTACAAAGCGCTCAAACTGAGAACACCGAAACGGACGCGGAAAAAGAAGCATAAGGCGCGTAAATTAACGCTTGAGCGTTGAATCAGGACGGTAGTTTCGCTGTAACTCAACGCTTAGTGGAGTATTATTTGTGGGTGGTGCAATAGGTCAAACATCGAGATTGGCGTGTTGCCCCACCCTTTTACGTTTATATAGATTAGCTTGTTGCTTTTTCCTGCTATAGGTTTGATTTTAAATCGGCGCCACGCAGTGTGCCGATAAATTAGCCGCATGGATCAACTTGCGATTTAAGTTTTGCCTTAGATCTCGCTAAGGTGGGCTAATCAAAGAAGCTTGATAACAACAACTCAACACTCTAGAGCAATATTATGAGTTCTGAACAAACAACGGGCCGGTCATGGCAAAGCAAAGCCCTGATCGTTGTATCGATAATCGCGGTTACCCTAGTACTTATCATGGGCTTGGGCGCCATGCGCCCTCAAGCTGAGAAGCGCGCGATCCCTGAAACCATAGTCAAAGTTGAAGTGGTCAAGGTTGCGCCAACTTCGTACCCGATCTTGGTTAACACCAGCGGCACGGTACAAGCCGACACGCGCGGTAATTTAGTTGCTCAAGTGCGCGGAGAGATTGTTAAAGAGTCTGAAAACTTTCGCGCAGGCGGTGTCTTTACTAAGGGCGAAGTGCTGGTAGAGATTGACCCACGCGATTACATGGCAGAGCTCAGCCAAGCCACAGCTGCGGTATCTCAAGCCGATGCCACTTATCGTCAAGAGCAAGCGAACGCCAAGCAGGCTAAAAACGATTGGGATCGTTTAGGCAACAGCGGTGAGGCCCCAGACTTGGTGTTACGCAAACCTCAGTTGGCCGCAGCCAAAGCACAAGTGGAGTCGGCCTCGGCACGACTCGAAACAGCACAGCTCAATCTCGAGCGAACTAAAATAACCGCACCGTATGACGGCCGAGTAATTCAACGCAATGCGGTGTTGGGTCAGTGGGTAGCCGTGGGCGCACCCATTGGGGAGATTTTTTCTACTGAGCGCGTTGAAGTTCGCCTGCCACTGAGTCAAACCGAGTTTTCACAATTAGGATTAGACAAAGCCTTTGGTGCAGAATCTATGGCTGACTACCATGTCACTTTAAGCAGCGAAGTGGGCACCAATAGCTTTACTTGGGATTCGGTTTTGTTGCGCGCCGACAGCACCTTTGACCTAAATACCCGACAAATTGATGTGTTTGCTCAGGTTATTGATCCCTTCTCGGAAGTTTCCAACAAGCCGCCACTAAAGATTGGTCAGTTCGTGAACGCCCAAATTAAAGGCCAAATCTTAGACAACGTCATTGTTATTCCAAACAAGGCGCTAAGAGAAGGCAACTATGTGTTTGTTTCTGTAGACAATAAACTACAGCGCACGCCCGTAAAAGTAGCGTGGCAAGATGATCAAAACGCGCTAATTGAGGCAGGGCTGAGCGCCGGGGATTTAGTGGTTACAACATCGTTGAACAGCACCCTTGCCGGAGCAACCGTTAAACTAGATGACGAGTTCACTGATCAGGTTTCGGAACAAAGCGACTCAGCGCCCGAACCTGCACCAAACGCCGAGTAGGCGATCAGCGAGCGTTATAGTCAACGTATAAGGCGCGTCATAGCGAGGGGCGCTGAACCGATACCCAAATTGGGGTCGAGGTAAAAATGATCGAATGGTTTGCCCGAAATTCTGTTGCCGCCAACCTGCTGATGATAGCCATCGTCATCGCGGGCTCGGTATCGGCACTGCGGAGCATTCCAATGGAAGTGTTCCCGTCTTTTGTTTTAGACCAAGTCTCGATTACCACGCAATTTCGTGGCGCGACGCCCAAGTCCGTCCAAGACGGCATTACAACTCGAATTGAAGAAGCAATTGCCGACCTTGAAGGTGTCGACGATATCAATTCGCGATCTTCGGAAGGTTTGAGTTCAGTCTTTGCAGACGTTGCCGCTGGCTATGATCGCCGAGAAATTTTAGACAACATCAAACTTCGAGTTGACTCGCTCACCACTCTGCCGCAATCGGCGGAGAATCCCGTGGTGGCTTTAAGTTCAAGAAACTTCGGGGTGATCTACATTGCCATTATGGGCGACCCCGCTGCTGGCTTTGACGAAAGTGCACTGCGCGCCTATGCAGATCAAGTTCGAGAAGATCTTTTAGCGACCAGTGCGATTACCCTGGTTGAATTTGATGGGGTGAAAGATCGTGAGATTAGTATCGAGATCGACCCTATTACGCTACAGCGTTACAACTTAAGCTTGAGCGATGTAGGCCAAGCAATACGCGAGAATTCTGTCGATATCTCAGCTGGCAATATCCAATCCACCTCTGGCGACATTCTACTCAGAGTGGATGGGCAGGCCTTCAACGCAGCGGATTTTGCACGCATCCCGGTGATTTACGACACTGCTGGCACACGTATACGACTTGCTGACATTGCCAAAATAGAAGACGGGTTCGAAGAGCAACCGCTGATTTCTATGTTCAATGGCAAACCCGTCGTAATGATGGAAGTGCTAAGAGTCGGTGATCAAAGCGCCATCGAGGTTGCTAATGCAGCGCGTGAAATGGTGGATCTAGCCAATGCAGAATCCCCTCCAGGCATTTCGCTGGAATACTGGGACGACGACTCCGTAATTATCCGTGATCGCTTGGAGACTCTGTTATGGAGTGGTATCCAAGGCGGTATTTTGGTGCTGCTTTTATTGTCTTTATTTTTGCGGCCAGCGGTCGCCTTCTGGGTGTTTTTGGGAATCCCAGTAAGCTTTATGGGTGCGCTCATCTTTATGCCGTTTGTTGGGGGTTCCTTCAATGTCGTAAGCTTGTTTGCATTTATTACCGTGCTTGGGATAGTCGTCGATGACGCCATTGTGACTGGCGAGAACATCTATCGAAAAATGCGCGAGGGTCATGATTCACTTAGCGCTTCGATTATCGGCACTAAACAGATTGCGGTGCCCGTAACCTTTGGCATTTTGACGACAGTGGTCGCTTTCGCACCGCTGTCTGACCTAGGCAATAATCGCTTGGGAATACTCGCTGCACAGATCCCAATGGTGGTAATCCCAGTTCTGTTAATGTCTTTGGTGGAGTCTAAACTGGTTTTGCCTGCACACTTAAGTCATGTCAAACCTAGGGCGCCGGAGCAGCGCGGCGGCTGGTTAACTCGTGCTCAAATGCGCATCTCCAGAGGCTTAGAGGACTTTGTTGAACACCGCTATCAGCCGTTCTTGGAACGCTGCATTAACAGCAAACTGATCACCTTAACTCTGGTTATATGTGTTTCGGTCACTATTCTAGCGGTCGCAGTATTTGGTCATATTAAATACACTGCTTGGCCCCGAGTGCAGTCAGAAGAGATCAGATTTTCACTCACTATGCCAGACACCACTGGCTTTGAAACAACGCACGGACATATTCAAAGAATTACCGATGTTGTCGAGGCGCTTCAGGAAAAATACACCAACCCTGAGACAGGGGTATCGATTATTCGCCATATCTACACAACCAGTGGTGCCAGTGGTCGCAGCAAGAAAGCCTCGGTAGGGCGGGTTTCCGTTGAAATTATTGCGCCCCCGGAACGACACGTTGATATCACTGCGTCTGACCTCGCGCGCGAGGTTCAAAGCATAGTGGGCGACATACCCGGCGCTCAAAAATTTAGCGTCCGAGTAGAAGCCGGTGGTGGCGGCCAAAACCCCATTGCCATCGAACTCAGCGGCAGTGACTTTGAACAGATCAGTGAAATGGTACAGGCCATTCGCA
The DNA here is from genome assembly GCA_964579235.1 of uncultured Gammaproteobacteria bacterium. GTDB lineage: Bacteria > Pseudomonadota > Gammaproteobacteria > Arenicellales > Arenicellaceae > Arenicella. The sequence goes on along the minus strand of CAZOIG010000646.1, from coordinate 2,491 downwards.
CCAAGCTTCGCGAGTTTCCAACCGTTTTCGACATTCAAGACAACTTCACTGGTGGCAAAGAAGAGCTTAACCTGGAGCTCAAGCCGCTCGCCTACTCACTCGGCTTAGACCTTGCCGATGTGGCTGAGCAAGTCAGTGATGCCGTGTTTGGATTTCAAGCGCAACGGATTCAACGCGGGCGCGATGAGCTACGTGTCGTGCTGCGATACCCGCTCAAAGACCGCTCAGCGGTAGAGGACCTAGCGCGTTTACCGATTAGAGTACAAGGTTCCACTGTACCGATTCCACTTAGCGATTTAGCGACCTTCACTTCATTAACCAGCCCAACGACCCTATATCGCCTAAACCGTCAAGCGGTGGTCACTGTCTCTGCAGATTTGAATAAAGACCTTAGTGACATGGGTGCCATCATGCGCGATCTTGAAGCGTTCATGGCCGACTTAAAACAAAGCTATCCAGAAATTGGCTATGCGTTTAGAGGCGAGGCTGAAGAACAAGGCGAAACCAACTCTAATATGTTGTTTGGTCTGATATTTGTGATCGGGTCTATTTATGCTTTGTTGGCAATCCCTTTTAAATCTTATGGGCAACCTTTTATTGTAATGTCGATTATCCCCTTCGCATTGGTCGGCGGAATATTTGGTCATATGCTTTTGCTCAAAGATCTGTCATTCCTTAGCTTAGTTGGAATACTGGCTTTAATGGGCGTGGTGGTGAACGACAGTCTAGTATTGGTTGACTACATCAATCAAAAACGTAAAGAAGGCTACTCGGTACTAAAGGCTGTATTGGCCTCAGGTGGAGCACGGTTCAGACCGGTGTTGCTAACCTCGTTGACGACGTTTGCAGGCTTAACCCCATTGCTCCTTGATACCAGCACCCAAGCTGAATTTTTGAAGCCTATGGCCATCTCTCTGGGCTTTGGTATCTTATTCACCACCATCATCACTCTGATAGTGGTGCCAATTAATTACATTGTTGCACATCAAACAAAACACGCGGTACTGCGATTTTGGCGAGGTGTACCCACTACTAGCCCAACGGCGAGGACTGAATCATGATCGAATGGTTTGCGCGTAATCACGTAGCAGCCAACCTATTGATGGTCGGCATAATCATAACGGGGTTAATCACGATTAACCGTGATGTGGCGTTGGAACTCATGCCAGACTTCGCGCTGGATACCGTCACCATCAGCACCGTTCTACCAGGCGGTAATCCCCGCTCGATTGAGGAAACGATTACGTCGCGTATCGAAGAGGCAATCGCGGATCTAGAGGGTATTGAAAAAGTAACGTCGCGCTCTTCCGAGGGGATATCCTCGGTATTCGCGCAAGTCGAGTCGGGCTACGATAATCAAGCGATTTTAAGTGATATCAAAATTCGTGTTGATGCACTAAATACCCTTCCCTTGGATGCGGAGCGGCCCGTCATTCAATTGGCGGAAGTGCCCATCCAAGTCATTGGCTTGGCTCTATACGGTGATAGCGTACCTTACGACACTTTGTTCCAAGTTGCCGCCGACGCCCGTGAAGCCCTGTTACAAGTGAATGGCGTTACGCAAGTAAGTCCACTGCAGGCCCCGAGCCGCGAAATGCATATTGAGGTTTTACCCGAGACGCTCGAACAGTACAACCTAACTCTCGAACGAATCGGTCGCGCGATTCAACGCAATGCGGTCGACGTATCGGCGGGTAACTTACAAACCCGAGACGGCGACATCTTGGTGCGCACCAACGGCCAAGCTTTTTATGCTCAAGATTTCGAAGATATCCCAGTCACTCGATCAGGTGACCGTGTGGTGTACTTGCGCGATATCGCTACGATTCGCGATGGCTACGAATTACGCCAAGTAGAGACGACCTACAATAACGAACAGGCCGTGACCTTTGAAGTTTACCGAGTGGGTAAGCAAAGCACTCTTGAGTTATCGCGAAAAACCAAAGAATTTATCGCCTCATACGAAACCTCGCTGCCGCCCGGGGTTAAGTTTGGTACCTATGGCGAGACTGCCGTAGTGGTTGAAGACCGCCTCAACACCTTAATAGACAGCGCCATCTACGGCGGTATCTTGGTGATGATTCTATTGGCCTTATTCCTTAGACCCGCCGTTGCGTTTTGGGTTGGCATTGGTATTCCTGTGTGTTTCTTGGGCGCTTTCGCGTTAATGCCAGTTTTCGGTTTAACTATGAATATGCTCACCATGTTCGCTTTTTTGATCGTGCTGGGAATCGTGGTGGATGACGCCATTGTTACGGGCGAGAATATTTACCGACATCAAAGGCTCGGCTTAGACCCCGCAGAGGCCGCCATCTTTGGCACCAAAGAAGTCGCGGTGCCAGTGACTTTTGGGGTAATCACCACCATGGTTGCCTTCGCGCCGCTTCTCACAGTTGAAGGTCAGCTTGCCAACTTTGCGAAGCAGATCCCGCTCGTAGTAATACCCGTGTTGGCGTTTTCCTTGGTCGAGTCAAAGTTGATTTTGCCCGCC
>CAZOIG010000645.1:0-8494 GCA_964579235.1 uncultured Gammaproteobacteria bacterium | reverse complement strand
TTTGAAATTACTTTTATCAAACCCGCCAATACAGGCTTAACTGCCGAGCTTGTGCTCCCGCAAGAGCAGATTGTGGACGTGAAGGCACAGCTTAAATCAGCCAATCGGGCGCAATTTGAAACCTCAACGGAGCTGGTAGATGAGAATGGCCAGGTCTGTGCGATCGGGCGTGCTAAGTATTATTTGGTCGCCAAAGCTGATCTTTAAGCTTGCTCTAAAGCGTTCTTGCCGTAGGCACAAACCCTTTGCATCGATGCGTTTTTAGCTTGCATGCCTTCGTTCAACATTAAGGAGTTCCACCATGAGTCAAAATGAATACATCGTGTATGAGGTTTTGGGCGTAGCTGATGATCAAGCTCAAGGCAGCCAAGTTGCTCTAATTCGATTGAACCGCCCTGAGGCGCTCAATTCTCTGTGTCAGGCTCTGATCTCGCAGCTTATCGACGCCTTGAACCAAGCGCACAAAGATGACGCAATTGGCGCGATTGTTTTAACGGGTACTGGCAAAGCGTTTAGCGCTGGTGTGGATCTTAAGGAGATTTCAGAAAACCCCGGCGTGCTAAACGACGACACAGCTATGCTCGCGGCCTTTGATCAACTGAACAAACCTCTGATCGGTGCGATTAACGGTTATGTGATGACAGGTGGCCTAGAGTTGGCTTTACAGTGTGACTTCTTGTACGCCTCTACCGCCGCGGTCTTCGCGGACACGCACGCTAAAGTTGGTTTGTTGCCGACATGGAGTATGTCGCAACGCCTTCCGCGCTTGATTGGCACTGCGAGAGCAAAAGAAATGTCGTTTAGTGCTCGCAAAATCGACGCGCAGCTTGCTGAACAATGGGGGTTGGTGAACCGAGTATTTGAGCCAGCAGACTTAATGCCAGCCGTTACTGAGCTGGCTTTAGAGATTGCCGCCAACCATGCGAGTTCAGTGCAAGGCATAAAAGCTCTGATTGAACACGGTGATGGTTTACCACTAAAACAGGCCCTTAAACACGAATACGTAACATCACATGCGCATAATGATGGTGTTGACCTTACCCAAATGTTGAACCGTCTAAACGCGATACGCAAAGCCTAACTGGCTTGAATGGCGGTTTTGTTAAAGGGTTCGATCTAAATCCCGGGTTTGTTGTCCACTGTTCGATGGCAACAGTAGACGAGCCCATTAGTTTTTTCGGAGTTTCAAATGCGTAATCGTCCCTGGCTGATCGCCTTTTTAGGCTGTCTGGTCTTAGTTCTTGTCTTAGGTTTCATCAAGTTCACTCAAATCAGAGCGGCGATAGCATTTGGCGAGTCTTTCCCTGAACCGAGCGAAACCGTTCAAGTTGCTGTAGTCGACTTCCAAGCGTGGCAGCCAGAAATGGAAGTTGTAGGCGATGTGCGAGCAAGCCGTGAAGTCGAACTGCGCAATGAGCTACCTGGAATTATTACCGAAGTGGGTTTTTCGAGCGGTAGCTTAGTTGAGGAAGGTGCGTTGCTGTTGCAGTTGGATATCAGCCAAGAGTCTGCACAATTAAAGGCGGCTAAGGCAGAGCTGGCGTTGGCGAAAGCGAACTTTGAACGTATTGCTAGTATCAAAAACCCTGATGCAGTCAGCCGTCAGCGCGTGGATCAGACGCAGGCTGAGTTAGCCATGGCTGAGGGCAACGTGTTGGCGATTCAAAGTGTGATTGATCGCAAGACACTGCGGGCACCTTTCACCGCATTTACCAGCATCCACCAGTTTGAAGCGGGTCAGTTTCTTGCCGCGAACAGCCTAGTCAGTCGTCTGGTTGGCAATAGTGGAGAGCGTTGGATCGATTTCGCTATTCCTCAGCAATACGCCAATATTGAAGTAGGCGAGGTGGTCGCTGTGCAAACCACCGCCGAGGCATCACCAGTCCTGCTCGCAAACGTCGTTGCCGTAGAGCAGGGCATCTCACGAAATTCGCGTACCGTATCGGTGCGAGCTGCACTGCAAGCGGACCAGTCGAGTTTAAAACCCGGCACCATAGTGAGTGTCTCGGTTCCGATAGGGCCCTCTGTGCAGGCAGTCGTTTTACCCAGTAGCGCTGTTCGCGTAGACACTTTTGGCTCCTACGTATTTGTTTTAGAAACGGCCGAGGATGAAAAACTACGTGCTTTGCGGCGTCCAGTTGAAGTGCTCAGCAAGGAGCGCGAGTTTACTATCATCGGATCGGGTTTGGATGCCGGTGAACGAGTAGCCACTCAGGGCGCCTTTAAATTACGCCAAGGTATTTGGGTTAAATACGAGCAAGAGGATAACCGCAATGTCGAGTAAGCCAAGCAGTTCCTCACCAGCATCGTCCCAATACGGCAAGCCAACCGTTATGGATGTGTTTTCAACGCGTCCGGTTTTATCGATCGTTTTATCCTTGGGAATTGTACTCATGGGGCTTCGGGCCGCCATGGAATTGCCTATTTTGCAGTTTCCGAAAATCTCGAGCTCATCACTGGTTATCACCACACCTTACATTGGCGCGTCGGCAGAGGTGGTGCAGGGCTTTATTACCGACCCGATTGAGCGCGTAGCATCGTCAGTGCCGGGCGTTGATTACGTCGATTCGCGAACCACTCCCGGAGTAAGCACGGTCACCGTATGGCTCAAGCTGAATGAAGACAGCACGCGTGCTTTAGCCGAGTTGTCTTCGCGTTTGGACCAAATTAGATTTGAGTTACCTGAGGGTGCAGAAGACCCCTCGGTTGAAGTGGTGCGGGCTGATCGACCTTTTGCGGTGTTTTATTTAACCGTTAACTACGACGAAGCGAATACGCAGATATCAAGGCTCGAAGCGACTGACTATTTGGCGCGGAACGTGTCGCCTGCTCTGGCCTCAATTCCAGGCGTTCAACGCATTGGTCTTGAAGGTAGCCGTAACCCGTCGATGCGAATCTGGATCGATCCAATTAAGATGGCGGCGTATAACTTAGCCGCGAATGATGTCTCCAATGCTTTGCGTGCCAATAATTTGATTGCCACGGTCGGCCAATCTGAAAGCGGCAGTCAACGCATTGGCTTATTGACCGACACGTCTCTGAGTACGGTTGAGGATTTTGAACAGTTGGTCGTTCGAGAAGTCGATGGCGTGCAAATTCGTTTGCGAGATATTGCCGAGGTAAGTCTGGGTGAAGAAGAAGGTCAGGTGAACGCTCGCCTCGACACCGACACCATTCTGTTTATATCGGTCTGGCCTTTACCAGGTGCAAATGAGATCGCTATTGGCGATGACCTGTATGTGATGATCGACGAGATCAACGCCACCCTGCCACAAGGCTTAGAGATCGCCGATGGTTACGACGGCACCTTGTACATGCGCGATGCTTTACGCGAAATTTTCATCACCCTCATCGAGACTGTGGTGTTGGTTGGCTTAGTGGTCTTAGTCATGATGGGTTCATTCCGCACCGCTTTGGTACCACTGATCACCATTCCAATCTCTATATTGGGTGCAGTTGCCGCTATGACCTTGATGGGTTTTACTCTGAACCTCCTAACCGTATTAGCGATTGTCTTGTCGGTTGGACTAGTGGTTGATGATGCCATTGTGGTGGTCGAGAATGTCGCACGTTATATGCGCGAAGGCATGAGTCGGATGGATGCCGCCCTCACTAGTTCGCGTCAACTACTCGCACCGATCATCAGTATGACCGTTACTTTGGCGGCGGTATATATGCCAATCGGTTTGCTCTCTGGTTTGACTGGCGCCCTCTTCAAAGAGTTCGCTTTTACGCTTGCCATCGCCGTTTTGATCTCAGGCTTGGTGGCGATCACCTTGTCTCCGATTATGAGCGCTTATGCCAGCCCTGAGGGTGGCAAAGAGGGTGAGTTTACGCAGCGAGTCAATCGAGTATTTGCCTCACTACAAGAGCGCTATGGGCGCTTAGTTGTTGCGTCTTTTGCTTATCGCAAACAGATTTTGGTGGTGGCGGTATTCCTGAGTTTCTTAAGCGTGCCGTTCTATTTGCTCTCGCTTAAAGAGCTGGCACCCACTGAAGATCAGTCGGCGATTACGATCATTGTGGAGTCTTCACCTGAGGCGTCTTTGGACTACACCACCGAACAGATGAATAAGGTTGTCAGCACCATGAAGGAGTTTGATGGTGCGCAGTTTATGTGGCAGGTGGTGAATCCTGTCGGTGCGTTTGGCGGGGTTGAGTTTGTGCCGCTATCCGAGCGCGAACAAAGCGTGCAAGATATGTTCTGGCAAGCGTTTGGGCGCCTATCTTCGGTCGATGGTATCAAGGCTTTTCCAGTGCTTGATTCCGCGCTGCCTACGGCGGGCAATTTCTCCGTAGAGTTGGTTGTGATGAGTTCAGACCCGTATGAAGAAATGAAAGCCTACGCTGATCAAATGGTGGCGGCGGCTAATTCCAGTCAACGCTTTTTGTTTGCCGAAACAGACCTGAAGTTAGACTTGCCGCAAGCTCGGTTTGTTCTGGACCGAGAGCGTATCGCCGACCTTGGTTTGGATTTGGCCAGCGTTAGTGCCCAACTCGGCACTTTATTATCGGGTAATTTTGTTAATCGATACAATCAAGACGGGCGAGCTTATCGGGTTATTCCGATGATCGCTCAAGGTTCGCGAGACAACCCTGAAGCCTTGCTTGATTTGCAAATTAGAACGCCCGCTGGCGAGCTAGTACCTTTACGCGCCATCGCAGAGTTACGCACGGAAACCGCGCCAAGAGTGTTGTCTAAGTTCTCGCAAAAGAACGCTTTTCGGATTTATGGTGAGGTGATTCCTGGCACCACCAAAGAGCAAGGTTTAACCGCCTTAGAGAACGCTGCGGCCGACATTCTTCCACCACATTACACGATCGACTATGCCGGAGAGTCTCGGCAGATCCGCCTTGAAGGCAATACGCTAGAGGGTGTATTGGTCGTAGCCCTAGTGTTTGTGTTCTTTGTGCTGGCTATCCAATTTAATAGTTTTCGTGACCCCTTAGTTGTCTTACTAGGTTCAGTGCCTTTGGCTTTGTCGGGTGCAATGGTGTTCGCTTTTCTCGACTTTACGACAATTAATATTTATTCCCAGGTCGGCTTTATTACCTTAGTTGGCCTGATCGCCAAGAACGGGATTTTGATTGTAGAGTTTGCCAACCATATGCAAAAGCTGGGACATGAGAAGCTCGAAGCGATTCGACTCGCTGCACAGACTCGCTTGCGCCCGGTATTGATGACCACGGGTGCGACCGTGTTAGGTCATTTCCCATTGGTTTTAGTGACTGGCGCGGGGGCTGAGGCACGCAATAGTATCGGGATTATTTTGGTCGCCGGTATGTTGGTAGGTACGGCATTTACTTTGCTGGTCTTACCCAGTATCTACATGGTGCTCGCTTCAGACCATTCTAAAGACGGTATGTTGGGTGAGTCTGAAGCATTAAAGGCTTCGGCTTCAGACGCACAGCTCATTGAACAGCCCGTTAGCTAGGGCTGGGACGACTAATAGATGACGCGCAGACCTTAGACTAAAAGCTGAGGTCACCGCAAAGCTAAGTTTGCCCAGCTGCGCTATAATGCACGCCCAGATAATATCCCAATCAGATGGCTTGTTTAGGCGGTTAAAACCCGTTTAAAAGCCCAGCACAGACCATGAACGAGCAATTTAAGCGCCCTCTAGAAAACTCAAAACTCTCCTATTTTGATACGCAAGCCGCGGTCGATGCGATCGAGCCCAACGCTTACGCAGGTCTACCGTATACATCTAAGGTTTTAGCCGAGAACTTGGTGCGTCGTTGCGCGCCAGAAAATCTCACGGCTGCCCTGTCGCAGATTATCTACCGTAAGCGTGACCTAGACTTTCCTTGGTTTCCTGCACGGGTAGTTTGTCACGATATTTTGGGACAGACCGCTTTAGTTGATTTGGCCGGTTTGCGCGATGCGATTGCCGACATGGGCGGCGATCCCGCTAAAGTTAATCCGGTCGTGCCTACTCAATTGATTGTTGACCATTCGCTGGCGGTTGAGCACGGCGGTGCTGACCCCGATGCGTTTGAGAAGAACCGAGCGGTGGAAAATCGTCGAAATGAGGATCGCTTTGACTTTATCGATTGGTGTAAGACGGCGTTTGAAAACGTCGATGTGATACCGCCAGGTAACGGCATCATGCACCAAATTAATCTGGAGCGTATGTCGCCTGTGGTCTATGTGAAAGACGGCGTGGCGTTTCCCGACACACTGGTTGGCACCGACAGCCACACTCCACACGTGGACGCGCTTGGCGTTATGGCAATTGGTGTTGGCGGTTTAGAAGCTGAGAGCGTTATGTTGGGTCGGGCGTCCTACATGCGCCTACCCGATATCGTAGGGGTGGAGCTTACGGGGCAGCGTCAACCAGGTATCACCGCAACTGATATTGTTTTAGCGCTCACTGAGTTTTTGCGCGAACAAAAGGTCGTATCAACCTATTTGGAATTCTATGGCGAAGGTGCTCGGGCGCTGACTTTAGGCGATCGTGCAACGATATCGAATATGACTCCCGAATTTGGCGCAACCGCAGCCATGTTCTATATCGACGAAAAAACCATCGACTATTTACGACTAACAGGTCGCGACGAAGAGCAGGTTCAACTGGTAGAGAATTACGCCAAAACATCTGGCCTATGGGCTGATTCGATGGTCGATGCTGAGTACGAGCGAGTCTTAACTTTCGATATCAGTAGTGTCGTGCGCAATGTGGCAGGCCCGTCAAACCCACACCGCCGCGTCGCAACCACTGACCTCAGCAACCAAGGCATCGTCAGTGATTATCAAGAAGAAGACGGCTTGATGCCCGATGGTGCCGTCATCATCGCTGCTATCACTAGTTGTACAAATACCAGTAACCCCCGCAATGTTATCGCCGCGGGCTTGATAGCGCGCAATGCCAACCAAAAAGGTTTATTGCGTAAACCTTGGGTTAAGAGCTCTTTGGCTCCTGGTTCTAAGGCGGTGCAGTTGTATTTGGAAGAGGCTGATTTATTGGGTGAGCTTGAAAAACTTGGCTTTGGTATTGTTGGTTTTGCGTGTACTACCTGCAACGGCATGAGTGGCGCGCTCGACCCTGAGATTCAAAAAGAAGTTATCGAGCGCGATTTGTATTCAACCGCCGTTTTATCGGGTAATCGTAACTTTGACGGTCGCATCCATCCTTACGCTAAGCAAGCTTTTCTTGCTTCACCGCCCTTGGTCGTTGCCTACGCTATTGCAGGCTCGATTCGTTTTGATATCGAAGAGGGTGTGTTAGGTCTAGATCAAGAAGGCAATGAAGTTCGCCTTAAAGACATTTGGCCGAGTGACGAAGAGATCGACGAAATCGTTGCGAGTGCGGTTAAGCCACAACAGTTTCGAGACGTGTATGAGCCGATGTTCAACTTAGAAGTGAACACCGGACCAAAAACCAAACCGCTTTACGATTGGAAGCCGCAAAGCACCTATATTCGCCGACCACCTTATTGGGAGGGTGCGCTTGCAGGTGAACGCTCATTGAAGAATATGCGCGCCTTGGCGGTTTTGGGTGACAACATAACAACCGATCATTTATCCCCCTCTAACGCAATTTTGGCAAGCAGTGCAGCCGGCGAGTATTTGGCTAAAATGGGTCTGCCCGAGGAAGACTTTAATTCTTACGCAACTCATCGAGGCGATCATCTCACCGCGCAGCGCGCCACCTTTGCCAATCCTAAGTTATTGAACGAAATGGTTCAGGAGAAGGGCGAAGTTGTGCAAGGTTCGCTAGCTCGCCTAGAACCAGAAGGGCAGGTGATGCGTATGTGGGAAGTCATTGAAACCTATATGGAGCGCCAACAACCGCTCATCATTATTGCCGGTGCGGACTACGGGCAAGGTTCATCCCGAGATTGGGCGGCGAAGGGCGTTCGTTTGGCGGGAGTAGAAGTGATTGTGGCTGAAGGCTTTGAGCGAATTCACCGTACCAACTTGATTGGTATGGGTGTGCTACCGCTTGAATTCACTAACGGCGACACGCGTCACACTTATGGTATTGATGGCAGCGAAACGTATAGTGTGCAGGGCGATCCACAGCCCGGCGCTGAGCTAACCCTGACTATTACAAACACCGCTGGCGAGACCACTACGGTAGCCGTTAAATGCCGTTTGGATACCGCCGAGGAAGTGACCATTTATTCAGCCGGCGGCGTGCTACAACGTTTCGCACAAGATTTTTTAAGCCAGGCCGGTTAGTCATGACTCAGATTAAGGTACCGGCCACCTACATGCGCGGTGGAACCAGCAAGGGCGTGTTTTTTAAGCTTAGCGATTTGCCCGCAGCAGCCCAGCACGCTGGGCCTGAACGCGATGCGCTACTGTTGCGCGTAATCGGTAGCCCCGACCCGTATGGCAAACAAACCGATGGCATGGGCGGCGCAACGTCTAGCACTAGCAAAACGGTTATTCTCTCGCCTAGCCAGCAAGTGGGCCACGATGTTGATTACTTATTCGGGCAAGTCGCGATTGATCGCCCGTTTGTTGATTGGAGCGGCAACTGTGGAA
>CAZOIG010000644.1:0-1969 GCA_964579235.1 uncultured Gammaproteobacteria bacterium | reverse complement strand
GCATCTCGCGCGCCAAAGCAAGCTCAGATCGAAAGGACCAAACAGGTGATTATGGCGGCGACTATGGAGTTACTCACTGAGATTGGGTACCGAAGCCTAACCATTGATCTGATTACGAAGCGCTCTGGCGTAGCGCGCTCTACACTCTACCGGCATTGGAGCAACATTCCTGACCTTGCCAAAGACGCTTTTGACGAAGCAATTGGACCCAATCAGGAGTTCGAGGAATCTGGCGACATCCGGCAAGATTTATTAACTCTCTACCGCGGGCTAGCAAAAGCTTTGGGACGTACTGTATGGGGACGCGCGCTGCCTGCCTTATTGGAAGCCTCTCACAATGATCCAAAATTCCATGATTTGATCAAAAACATGCACAACCAGCGACGCGAGCCTGCTCGGCAAATGCTGCAACGCGCTATTGCCCGCGGCGAAATCAAGCAGGACGCTAATATTGAATGGATACTCGATTCAATCTCTGGCCCTTTGTATTTCAGACTATTGATAAGCGACACATCACTGACCGAATCAGGGCTGATCGCACACCTAGTGGACAATGCCCTTCGCCGCTACCTCGCCTAATAAGTTAAACGACATCGACCAAAAGAAAGCAATGCAGAGTTGACAAAATCAACTCTAAGTAGCAACCTTGCCCTACTATTAAACAAGACTGTTATGTAGCACTTAACAGACGACGCATCAAAGGGCGTCGAGCATGAGTATCAGCACCACTAAGCAATTGGACCAATCGTCGCCAAGCAATCGTTATGTTTGGTATGTCATCTCATTGATGTTCACCGTCAACATGTTGAACTACATGGACCGTATGGTGCTCGCAGTACTGATCGAAGACATTCGCATCGAAATACCAATGACCGATTCCGAGATCGGTTCGCTGAGTTTAGCTTTCGCCATATTCTACGCATTGATCGGTGTGTTTCTGGGTCGTCTCTCAGACACCTACAGCCGCAAACACATCTTAATTGGCGCTATCAGTTTTTGGAGCCTTGCGACTGCGGCCTGTGGGTTAGTCAGCAACTACATTCAATTGTTTTTAGCCCGTATATCCGTGGGCGTAGGCGAAGCCGGTGCCATGCCGGCTAGCCAATCGATGTTGGCCGACTACTGCAGTGTGGAAAAACGCTCGGCAGCGTATGCAATTCAATCAGCGGGCGCAAACATTGGCTTAATGGTTGGACTTGCAGGCGGTGGTTTGATCGCTGAATTGTACGGTTGGCGAGCCGCCTTCTTCGTAGCAGGGGCAGTCGGGATCCCAGTGGTTTTGCTATTGAGCTTAACGCTCCGAGAACCCCAGCGCGGGGCACATGATGCGGGCGCCGCCACCATGGAAAACTCAACGTTCAAAGAGACACTGGTATTCCTTTGGAACAAACGCAGTTTTCCGCTAATTCTTATGGCGTCCAGTTGCATCGCCTTTATGTTATTTGGGGTGGCGCAGTGGGTGCCGCCCTTTCTAATCCGAACCTATGGTCTGAGCACAGCAGAAGTGGGCGCGGCGTTTGGCCTTGCAACCGGGGTTGGCTCGGCACTGGGCGCAATCACAGGTGGCTTTTTGTGCAGCTGGCTAGTTCGCCGCAATATCATGTGGTTACTATGGTTACCGATTATTGTCGGCCTAACGACGGTGCCGTTGTTTGAAATTGCGCTGTTTGCACCCAGCTTGCAGATCACCATCATCATGATATTTTTAGTTAATTTTATTGGGTCACTCGGTTTTGGTCCAATCGTCGCAGCTTTTCAATCCGTTGTACCCGCCGGGATGCGCGCTACCGCAACCGCTATTTACGGCTTGGTCACAAGCTTATTGGGGGTTGGTTTAGCGCCGTTCGTGATCGGCGTTTTGAGCGATCTGTTTGGTGGTGGTGCGCAAGACGCCGAATCACTCCAGCAGGCATTGGCGATTGCGGTAATTGTTGGGATCGGAACATCATTCTTCCTGTTCCTTGCACAA
>CAZOIG010000643.1:0-4150 GCA_964579235.1 uncultured Gammaproteobacteria bacterium | reverse complement strand
TCCGAGTAAGCGCAGTCGGAGTGTATTGGGTCACGTTGTCGATGTTTCTCGGTGTGCTCGATCGGGTGTCCCGCACCCAACTCCACTTTTTGCATAATCTTTGAGAAAGCCTGCTGCCACGCCGAGAGTCCACCAAAGCGTAATCGAAGCGCATTCACAATCCCGACGCCCTCGAAGTCTAAGTCACCCCAAAAATAGCTTGGAAGCTCATGGTTGTTAGGGTCAAACCACCACAGCGAAAATCGATTGTAGGCGCTTTGGTCGCATTGGTTAAATTTTACTGTTTGGGTATGTTCAGGGTCACGAATATAACTAGATGAGCCGCGATAGCCAGCGCTATAAATGACGTGAAACACCTCTTTCAATTCAGAGTTTTCAACCAAGCTGACCACAGCACGGAAGGTCTCGAAGTTTTCAATAAACAGAGCGGCTATTGGCTGCTTGGCAATGTACACCGAGATCATAATCATGCGAGGTTCAATTAAGCAGGCATCATCTCCAAGAGCGTTTTCGAGCATTGCGCGATAGGGGTCTAGGAGCTTGGCGTGCCCCCAAAAACACTGTGCGGAAAGCGTGCGCAGACTCATCGAAGCCTGCTCAACTTTCAGCGTATCCAGTGTGCTGTCAATACGAGCAACTCCCTCTAAGAGCTGGCTGTGGTTATAGTGTTGGTTCCTGACTTGATGCTTTGCCAGGTGCTCGCCGAAATCCCTCAACCCGTCTCGCGAGATTGATGAGCTGTTAGGTGTGTATTTTTCTGAATGAGACATTGTTTGAGTTCAGTTCTAGATAACACGTTGATGATGCCATGTACCATCGTAGATAGTGCTTGTGATTTTGCTATTGATTTTGCTGATATAGTGTCAGCCACACAGATCGGAAGACTAAGCCGTTGCTTACTTATGAAAAACATCGCCATTATTGTTTTCGTTCCAAACCAAGAACACCTCATTGAGCAATTTTTCGGTCTTTACTACAGCGTCATGCTCCACCCTGGCCTCCGAAACAATGCGGATTTCATAATAGGCTGCTCACCAGAAATAACACATTTATTCGATCTTGATAATTGCGTGTTGACTCACACTAATGAAATTTCAAAGCTTGATGACTTCAAGTTCAAAAATCGAGATAACGAATACGGCTACATCAACTCATGGTCGCACTTTTTGGATCGAAAAAGTGTCGATGTGATCCTCGAGTATCCTTACGCATTACGTATAGATGTAGACACTTTCCTCTCGCCCAGCATTTTAGATGTTGTTTTAGCTGAAGATGAGATAATGGTTGGTCAAGGGGGGTATATGGGTGGCCAAGTAACCACTGATAACCTACTCAGGATAGCCAAGAGCCTTGGTTTCAAGCATCGTGGATTGCACAATTTGGGTTCAACATGGTTTACACATTCCCACATTATGGTAAGCACAGGCTGCGCAGCAATCGACTGTGCCCGCTATATTATGTATAACGAATTTCTCGATAGTATTGGGTCGTGGCCAGAATGGTTTGCAGGGGTAACTTCGCTCTACGCAGGGGAACTGGTTCTAAACCAAAGTCCCTATCTGATAACCCAGACTGATAAATTTGACGCACCCACCACTAAATCAGTTAGCCTTAATGACGTGTACAGTCTTCACGCTTGGCATACTGATAAGTTTTACAGCAAGCATGCTTTTATGGCGGGCAAGTATGATGACAAGGTTTTGAGCGCCGATGCTGGCCAGTCCGACAATTTTGCTTTTTTATGTGCTCGCAGCGGTAAGATTCTTTATCAATCGATTAAAAGTTTAACTCGGTAGCGAAGCCATAGAGTATTAAGCTTAATCGTCAGATGACTGCTTACACTTGTATTGTTTAAAAAGCTAAAGTTGCGTCCGTGGTTTAGTTCCGAGGTTTTCGCTTACGTCAACTTTCTTATGCCAACTTTGCTACTATTTCTTTTTTGCCAACTTTCCAAAGACTTAGATCGTGAATAAAACGAGAGCTTGCCTGATCATCGTTGCACTTGTTCTATGTTCATGTAGCAAAGGCAGTCGCGGTGATGCCATTTTGACTATTGCTGTTGCCTCAAATATGCACGCAACGATGCAAGAGGTAACGAGGCTGTTTACCGAACAGTCTGGTATTCCTGTGCGGGTGTCTAGCGGCTCGTCGGGCGTGCTCTCAGCGCAGATCCGACAAGGCGCGCCGTTCGATCTGTTTATGTCCGCCAATATGGTGTATCCGCGAGCGCTTTATGACGAGGGTTTAGCAGTCACCAAACCAAAAATTTATGCTTACGGCACTTTAGTAATGTGGGTGCTTGATAACACGGATATCCAGGCCGGTCTGTCGGCATTGAGCTCGCGAAAGGTAGCTCGTTTTGCGGTAGCCAATAGTCAGACCGCTCCTTACGGCATAGCGGCAATGCAGGTGCTTGAGCGCTCAGGAGTTTTGCCGCTCGTCGAAGAAAAAATGGTGGTCGGTGAAAGCGTGGGGCAAGTTAATCAGTATGTGGCATCTGGTGCTGTACAAGTTGCGCTGACCAGTAGTTCAGTGTTGCATACTGGCGCGCTAAAGGATACGGGCAGGGCGATTGAAATAAATCGTGACCTGTACGACCCCATCCGCCAAGCTGTGGTGATTCTGCGAGACGGCATGAACAATAATGCTGAGCAAGCGATACTATTTCAAGAATTTATGTTTACCGAGCAAGTGCAGTCGCTGTTGGACAGTCATGGCTACTTATTGCTGGAGGGTGTTGAGTGAGTTTTGAGCCATTTTTACTCACGTTCAAACTGGCTGCCTTAACCACAGTCATCCTGCTAGTGGTGTCTATCCCGATCGCCTATTGGCTTGCGTATACTAAATCCAAGAGTCGTTTCTTGTTTGAAACTCTGGTTACTCTGCCAATGGTTTTACCACCGTCAGTACTGGGGTTTTACTTTCTTGTGACGTTTGGCCGAAACACGCCGCTGGGCCAGTTTCTGTACGAGAATTTCGACGTTCAATTACCATTCACGTTTACAGGTATTGTGATTGGCTCGTTGATTTATAGCTTACCGTTTATGGTTAACCCTATTTTGGCGGGGTTTCAGAATTTGAATGAGTCTCTGCGCGAGGCATCGTGGACTTTAGGTAAGTCTAATTTTGAAACCTTGTTAAGGGTGTTGCTACCCAATATAAAGCCTTCACTATTTACCGGCGTGGTGCTGACTTTCGCTCATACGGTTGGCGAGTTTGGCGTGATACTGATGATTGGCGGCAACTTGGATAGCACTCGAGTTGCGTCGATCGCGATTTACGACAGTGTCAATACGATGGATTATGCATCGGCGCATATCTACGCACTGGTATTGCTTGCCGTGAGTTTTGTCCTGCTGGCGACCATCTACCTTTCCAATCGACGCAGCGTCCGCTACGTTTAGGCTTGCTGACCCGATGATCTCTTTTCAATTCAAAAAGACTTTTTTGAACGCTACTGAGCCTGTTGAGATGAATTTTGCCGGTTCAGCTCAAAGCGGAGAGATTGTAGCGTTGCATGGAGCCTCAGGCGTGGGCAAGACAACGCTTTTGAAAATGTTGGCAGGAATCGTTTCGCCTGACGCTGGCCAACTGAGCGTTTCAGATGTGTGTTGGTTCGACTCGAGTCGCAAGCTCAACCTGTTAACTCGGCACCGAGACTTGGGCTTTGTCTTCCAAGACTACGCCTTGTTTCCTAATATGACCGTTTATGAGAACTTAGAGTACGGCATGGGGAATGACCGTGATACGGCGTTCACTGAGCGGATTATTGAGATATCTCAAATTCAAAACCTGCTGCAACGCAAACCAGAGCAACTCTCTGGCGGCCAACAGCAAAGGGTGGCGCTTGCTCGTGCGGTGATGCGCAAACCTAAACTATTGTTGATGGATGAGCCGTTGTCAGCCCTCGACGGCGTTTTGCGCTCGGTGCTGCAAGATGAATTGCTTGCATTACGGGAGCTGCTCGACATTACTATCGTCTTTACTAGCCACAGCATTCCAGAAGTCTTTAAGCTTGCCGATAAGGTTATGGTGATTGAGTCCGGTCAGATCGTTAGACAAGGCCCACCAGCTGAGGTGTTTGCAGAGGGCGATCAGACAGTTCAAGGGGTAGGCGAATACCTATCGACTCAGACGGTTAACGGCAAAC
>CAZOIG010000642.1:0-3498 GCA_964579235.1 uncultured Gammaproteobacteria bacterium | reverse complement strand
CCTTGGATTGCCATTGATCAAAGGTGCATTCACAAATCGCTTGCGACTCTCCGGAATCGCCAACGCAATGCTGCACAAAGCGTGCCTTTTGATCAGCAAAACTAGAGGCGTGCGCAGGTGTCAAAAAAAGCGCACTCGATGCAAAGAGCATAAGTGATCCAACAATCCATCGACCCGCCCTGTTAGCAGCTGGTTTACTGGGAAAGTTAATCGGCAGGGATAGCTTAGGAAAACGGTGATTCCACATGGTCAGTGACTCGCTTGGTCGTACTAGGTAGACGACCAATTCTGCCGAAGGCGAGTAAATTTTGACATACACCATATGGTGTATACGGATGAAGCCCGACCCGCTTTATCCCCTATTGGGCACGTGGGTATGCTCGGCGGTGGAAGCAACGATCGACCGGAGCGCCAAGCTGACGGCTGAGCCGGTCACAGACGGCAGATTGCTTAAAGTGTTACACGTTGAAGCGAAAATGCACTACGTCGCCATCACACATCACATAGTCTTTTCCTTCTAAGCGAAACTTACCAGCTTCTTTGGCACCTTGTTCGCCGCCATATTGGTCATAGTCTGCGTACGCAGTGGTTTCTGCTCGAATAAAACCACGCTCAAAATCGGTATGAATCACGCCAGCCGCTTGTGGCGCGGTAAAACCTTGGCGAATCGTCCACGCCCTGACTTCGGTTTTGCCCGCTGTGAAATAAGTTTGCAAGCCAAGCAGCTCGTAACCCGCTCGAATCACGCGATTTAAACCGGGCTCTTCTAGGCCCAGCTCGCTCAAAAACTCTACTTTCTCATCGTCTTCTAATTCAGCGATTTCAGCCTCGATGGCCGCGCAAATAGTCACTACACCAGCGCCTTCAGCCGTGGCTAAATCAATCACCACTTGCAATAAAGGGTTGTTCTCAAAGCCATCTTCGTCAACATTGGCAACGTACATCGTCGGCTTAGCCGTCATCAAACACATAGGCTTGATCATTTGCTTCTCGTCTTTATCCAAATCCATGGACCGAACCGGCTCACCTGTATCGAGGTGAGCATGCACACGTTCTAGTAACTCTTTAAGTTTGATCTGCTCTTTGTCGCCGGACTTGGACCGCTTCGCGGCTCGCTCGATGGCTTTTTCAACCGTTTCTAAGTCGGCCAAACCCAACTCGGTATGAATTACCTCAATGTCCGCGGCTGGATCAACCTTGCCAGCGACGTGAATAACGTTTTCATCATTAAAACAACGCACCACGTGTGCGATGGCATCTACCTCACGAATATTGGCTAAAAACTGATTGCCTAAGCCCTCGCCTTTAGACGCGCCTTCGACTAATCCAGCAATATCCACAAATTCCATTGTGGCTGGAATGGTTTTTGCTGGTTCGGCCAATTCGGTTAAGCGAGCCAAACGCGGATCTGGTACTTCGACCATGCCGACATTGGGTTCGATCGTACAAAAAGGGTAGTTCTCGGCTTGAATGCCAGAATTAGTTAACGCATTGAAAAGCGTAGATTTACCCACGTTTGGTAGGCCCACGATGCCACACTTGAATCCCATATGCTTTAAATCCTCGACGTCTTAACGTCGGTGCTTTGATAATAAGTTTTTAGTTTGCCTACACTGCCTGGTCGATTTGACCACACCGAGACCTATGAATCAGACTTAGACGGTTTATTCGTTTGGGCCACAGACTCATTCAGTGCTTTAGTACTCGCTTTCGCGACTGGCTCCTGTTTCGACGTTTTCTTCGGCTTTTTGCTCGACAACTTGCTGTGCAAGTCATTCATACCTGCGCCAAACTCGCCCGCCACCACTCGCTCAAGCACAGCTAGGCTCTCATCAATGGCTAGCTCAATTTTTTGCTCTTCGTCGCGGTTCGCTTGTTTAAGGACATAGCTAGCCACGTCGCGACCAACACCAGGGTGACCAATACCTAAGCGAAGTCTGGCAAAGTCGCCATTGCCCAATATTTGCGTTATGTGTCGCAAACCATTGTTGCCACCATGACCACCACCCAGTTTAAGCCGAGCGATGCCTGGGTCTAGATCCAGCTCATCATGCACTACCAACATCTGCTTAGAGCTTAACTTGTAGTACGACAGAGCGGCCCTTACCGAATTGCCACTCAGATTCATAAACGTTGCAGGCGCTAACAGTCTAATCGTCTGGCCCGACATTTCGATTTGTGCCGACGAGCCCAAAAGATTTTTATCTGGCCGTAAAGTCACGCCTGGATACCATCTGCGTAGCAGAGTATCCAAAAACAAAAACCCGGCATTGTGCCGGGTCTTTGTGTACTTATCGCCCGGATTGCCGAGACCGACAATCAACTTAATAGGCGATGCTTGCACGATTAGTCCTCGCTACCAGCCTCATCCTCAGACCCTGCAGCCGCGTCAGAACCACTTTCTGCTTCGCCGCCTTCTGAATCTTCAGACTCGTCCGTTTCAACCGTTGGTTTCTTCGGTGCAAGCACTGAAGCAACAGGTTGTTCAAGATCAGTTTCACTTACCGTGCTGGCAAATTCAACGTTCTCTGGTAGAACAAGCTCGCTCAATGCGATCGAATCACCAAGGTTCATCTGACTTACGTCAACGGTGATGTACTCTGGCAAGTCTGAACCCAAGCAGCTGATGTCAACTGACGTGACACTGTGAGCCATAATACCGGCCTCAGCTTTAACACCTGGGCAATCTTCTTCACCAGCAAAGTGCAACGGAACCGTCATGGTGATTGTGTCTTTACGACTCACGCGTTGAAAGTCCAAGTGCATGACTTGAGCTTTGTACGGGTGCATTTGCACGTCACGCAAAATAGCGCGTTGCAAATCATCATCACCTTTGGTTTTGATTTGGACCAATGCGGAACGGAAAGCCTCTACTTCTAGTTGCAACAAAATTTTGTTGTGATCAACCAAGAGATATTGCTCATCTTCTCCACCGCCATAGACGACGACAGGGACTTTACCATCGCGACGCGCTCGACGACTCGCACTGGTACCTTTGCCGCTTCTTACTTCAGCTTCTACTATAAAATTAGCACTCATTTTTATTTTCTCTAAAATGAATTATTTTCCAATCACACATCAATCTTACTTAATGGGTGGGCTTGTATTTAAAGAAGGTTTCCTAAAACCAAAAAGCCGATCTTAGTCTTCTTCCATAAATAACGAACTCACTGAATCACTCACGGTGATTCGGCGGATCGATTCTCCAAGCAGGTGAGCGACTGATAACTGACGTATCTTGTCGCAATCTGCAGCAGCATCGCTTAGTGGAATAGTGTTGGTAACCACAACCTCATCCATAGTCGATGCAGTAATTCTTGTTACAGCCTCGCCCGATAACACTGGGTGAGTACAGTAGGCGCGAACCGCTACAGCACCTTCTTCTTTAAGGGCATCAGCGGCTTTGCACAATGTGTTCGCGGTATCGACCATGTCGTCAATCAAGACGCAGCTTCGACCTTTTACATCACCAATGATATTCATCACTTTGGCAACGTT
>CAZOIG010000641.1:0-3074 GCA_964579235.1 uncultured Gammaproteobacteria bacterium | reverse complement strand
GTTGGTGCAATACCAACTGATACGGCTTCTGGCCCAACTTGAATGCTGGCAGCTAAGGTCATTACACCGACATAGACCTTAATGTTTTCTATGTCGCACTTAGATTTTAAGCGTCTATAGCTGTCGAGCTTCGTCAATGATGCTGGGTCACCTGCCACACTGATATTAATTAGCGGCGCTAATAAACCCTCTCCTACTCGATCCAAACAATATTCCAGAACCTTATCGATGGCGTTATCGCCGCCTCTGGTTTTTACGTCCAGCATGGTTAACTCGCCATTCTGCAGCAAGGTGATGGGCGACACGTTTAACGTATTGGCTATTACAGCAATTGGTAGTGAAACGGTTTTGTTACCGTTCATTTTTTGGCGATGTCGAGCGTATAGAGCATCTCGAACAATCAGAAAAGGCTTTACCGAGCCCTTGAATTCTTCAACAAAGGGTGTGAACTCATTAAGGCTCATGCCGTCTTTAAGAAGGTCGTCGGAATGTAAGGCAATGAGTCCCTGCCCTGCCAAGGCTGTTTTTGTCTCAGTGCTGGTCATTCTGAATGGCGTTGTTATGTCTTGTTCTAAACGCTGCGCTTTCGCCTCTGCCGCCACGGAATCAGATACTGCTTTGCAGCTCAGATAGATAGGCGTATACGACTGGCCGGCCGTTTGAAAAATCGCGGTGTCGTAATAATTAACGATGTTCTTCATCAAGTACTTTCGTACATGGTCTGCAGATGGCGTGATCGACATAGAGTTGGCTTTAACGCCCACTCGCCCAGCAGAGTGAATGGGTAGTAAAGCTTTTTCTTCAAAAGTGTCCATGTATTGGACATCATCAAAGCTAACGGCGAGCGGCAGTAATTTGAGCGACCGTGATCTGTACTCGGCCTCAGGAATGCAGCCGACAGAGTCGACAATCAGTGCATACTTCATAGTTTTTTTCCCCATAAAAACTCGGAAATAAACCGAGTGTAACGACCTCAGCGGGGCGCTACTTCTAACGGGGCACAGTTTACGAAGCCACTACAAAAAAACAATGGCTCAGAACCAAATTTGACGTTTGTTAATGATTTTTCGGCCAGAATGGCCTTATAAAGTCCTTTTTAGGCTAAAAGGTCTGGGATGATTTGGCTTTCTAGCTTAGCTATTTGATCTTTCAAACGCAGTTTGCGTTTTTTCAGGCGAGAAATTTCAAATTGATTCACTTCGCGCGATTCAACGAGCTCATTAATCCGCTCATCTAGTTCTCGATGATCCAGACGCAGAATAGCGAGCTGCTGATGCTGATTTGGCGTGTTGTCTATCGTCGAATCCATTTAGGTGGTTTAGTTCGGACAGTCGAAATCGCGGTTAAGGAGTTTGGGGTTTGCAAGCCTACATCGCTAGAGGCACTTATATAGTAACCTTGATTGACTTATTAAGACTAAAAAATTGTGACATTTGCTTTCGTGATCACCGTCTTGCTTTAAACTTGTAGTTCGATTCTTACCTTCTTTTCCCAAGGCTACTTCATGCGTTGCTTCATTGCCCTAACACTATCAGACGACGCCCGGGATGCCTTAGGTGATGTGACCGCCAAAATGCTTTACCAAGATAAAAGCAATGCGGTGCGCTGGGTTGATCAAGAGAACTTTCATGTCACCTTGGCTTTCTTGGGCGAATTGAATAATGACGAGGTTGAGCGACTTGCCGATGAATTAGACAACTCCCTAAGCAGCTTTGGTGCGGAGTCTGTGATCGCGGGCTTGAGCCCTTTTCCAGAGGCCAAGCCAAAGCTTATTGCTGCCATGTTAAGCCCAAGCGACGGCTTAGTTGATTTGCATCAGCAAGCAGTATCCGCAATTAAGATGTCGCAACTGAACTACGATAAACGACGCTTTATTCCCCACATTACACTGGGTCGAATTCGACACAGCCGAAACCAATACAGCGGTAGCATACCGTTGGCATTTAACTTGCCCGTAGAGTTTGACGAGGTAGTGCTGTATGAAAGCCGACTCGGTCCAGATGGCGCGCAATATGAAGCGGTCTTCCGATACCCATTAGAAATTTTCGAATTTGATTCGGATGATGAGCACAACTATGAGTGACATGCTTAACGACAAATACGATTTGCATTGCCATAGCCATTACTCTGATGGTGATTTGAGTCCTGAGCAGTTACTCACACTGGCTAAACAACAGTCGATCTCACACCTCGCGTTAACCGATCATGACTCGGTGGCGGGTTTGGACTTGGCGCAACTCAGTGCTAATGAGTTGGGTATTAATTTGATTCCAGGGATAGAGTTTTCTTGCGAATGGAATGGTCAGTTACTGCATGTGTTGGGTCTGAATATTGATCCTAAGTGTGAGACTTTGCTGAGTGGGGTTCAGGCAAATCAGGGCGTTCGAAAGGAGCGAGCCGAGCAAATGCATTTGGATTTCGAATCACACGGCATCGACTTACGCGATGAGGTGAATGCGCTTGTGGGTGCAGACGGTGTGCCTACTCGTCCGCATTTCGCGGATGCTTTAATTGAAAAAGGCTTGGTTAAAAATAAAAACCAGGCGTTTAAAAAGTACTTGGTTAAAGGCAAGGTGGGCTTTATTCCAATGCAGTGGCCCGAATTAGAAAATGTGGCGGGCTGGATTCAGTCGGCAGGAGGTCAAGCGGTGTTGGCTCACCCAACTCGTTATAAGTTTTCTCGAACCAAACTAATACGCCTAATCGAGGTGATGCGCGAGTGCGGGGTGAAGGCAATGGAAGTCTCAACACCAGTCACTGAACACAAGCAGCAAAAGATGTTGGCAGACCTGTGCGTGCAGTTTGATCTCGCGGCGTCTATCGGCTCCGATTTTCATTCTATAAGCCAACCTTGGGCTCGTTTAGGCGGTGCCAAGGAGTTGGATTCACGTTTACGACCTACTTGGTCTTGCTTCTAAAATACACGACTTAATCATGCTCGGACCTGATCTTTCCCCAGCGGCAGTACCCGCAACGATTTACCTGAAGGACTATACTAAGCCCGACTTTTTGATACCGAGGACACATCTGGATTTCCAACTCGGTGAGTCAGAAACCCGGGTGACCGCAACGCT
>CAZOIG010000640.1:0-3513 GCA_964579235.1 uncultured Gammaproteobacteria bacterium | reverse complement strand
GTGGGCTTGCCACTTAGAGAAACCAATCAAATGCTAAGTATGTATGGTTGCAACTGGCTCTAGTGCGCCGCTATAAGAGCCGTCAGGAGGTGCGTGAACCCAATGTCCGAATCCCAAAAAAATAGCTCCGGTGAGATCGTTCTGATCGACGATATTGGTTTGTACACCCAGGTGGCGTATGTTCAAAACAACGCCTTGCGGGGCTTCAAGCTCGAGGCCAAAACTACCCAGCATCGCGTTAACGATATTTTTCTTGCTAAGGTCGAGCGCGTAATCTCCAGCCTGAATGCGGCCTTTGTTGATATTGGCACTTCCAAGTCAGCGTTCTTGCCGTTAGACAAGCCGTCAAGCGCCTCGACCGTGCACCCCGGTCATTTAATAATAGTGCAGCTTAAACGACTGCCTACAGCTACTAAGGCTGCGCGTGTAACCACAGACATTAGTCTATCCAAAAGCGCACTCGTATTTCGTCCAAATGGCAACGAGGTTGCAGTGTCGAATCGCGTTCCCAATAAAGCTGAAAAGCGACGTTTGAGAAAATCCTTTATTGAGCGCTTAGCCAACTCTAGTGTGCTTGACTCGGGTGGCTTCATTCTACGGTCTAACGCCATAGGCATTAGTCTCGACGCCTTGTGTGAGCAAGCTGAGGAACTAATTCAAGAGTGGACTGAGTTGCAAACGCGCTCAGGCGAGCAACGAACTCCTCACAAGCTAAAAGCGCAGCTGAGTCTTTTGCAGAGCGTATTGGCCGATGCCCATGCCGATGTCCATGCGCATGCCCATGCCGGGCCGAGCTCGTATTACTTGGCGTCGCTTGATGACCTAATCGAAACAGAGGATCAAGTACCAAGTGGAGTCACCCATTTCGGTGTACAAAAATCATTGTTTGCCGATTTTGGAATACAAGGTGATATTGACGCGCTTGTGTCGCGAACCGTTGATTTACCTTCTGGCGCAAGCTTATGTTTTGATCAGCACGAAGGTCTTTGCTCCATCGATGTTAATTCAAGCTCTGCCGTAGAGCTCAATGCTCGTGGCGATGCGGTGCAGAGTGCTATCAAACGGATTAATAGCGAGGCAGCAAAAATGATTGCGCTGCAGTTACGTTTGAGAAACTTGGGCGGCTTAGTGGTCATTGATTTTATAAACATGGAGTCGCTTACCGATCAAATCGAGGTGCGCGATCTCCTCGCTGCAGAGTTGAAGCTGGATCCTGCGCCAACGCAAGTCGGCGATTTCTCCGAATTCGGCTTGCTTGAAATGCAACGCGCCCGAATTGGAGAAGATCTTGCCTCGCAGTTACAGCAAGTGTGCAACGATTGTTCTGGTTCTGGCTGGGTGGCCAGTTCAGTGATGGTAGCTAATCAGATATTCAAAGAGCTGGTGCTCAGTGCACAGAAAGAAGCCGGTGTTCAGCGCTACACCATAAAGGCGGATTCAGCTGTTATTCAGTTGCTCGAGTTAAACTACACAGATCAGCTAAAGCGCCTCAGTCAGAGATTTGATTGTGAATTAACGTTAAGCCCTAATGCACGCTCGCGCGAGACACTCTACGATATCGTTTTAAGATAGAGAAATCAGGCGTAACTGATATGCTTACGCTTGGCTATGCCTATGCCTAGTTATAGCGCCACGGCTCACTATTAATGCCACGGGCTCACTATTATGGCCACGGGCGTTACGGCTAAGTCCATTGGCTGGTCACGGCTGCACACTTAATACAGATTCACTTAAGCAATAAACCCAATGACAAAAGTCATCCTCAAAATACTTTTTACTCTGCTAGGGCTATATCTAGCGGCGTGGGTGTTTGTGGGTGTTGCGTTTACCTTGTCTGCGCAGGATCCTGCTTCGGTTAAAGCCGCAATTAGTCATAATTTCGCGGATCGTAAGGTCGATTATTCCGAGCTAAATGTGGCATGGCAGAATGGTGGTTTGCAAATCAGCATGAGCGATTTCAGCGTAGCGGGCGATACGCCCATTACCCCAGCGCTCGCATTTAAACAATTAAACGCTGACATTAACCCTTGGTCGTTCTTGGCTCTTTGGCCTAGAGTTTCAGGATTGTCGATTGACTCACCTGTATTGGAGATAGACACCACAGAGCAGGGCGTTATACGTGTGGCTGGAGTGGAGCTGGGAGGCGCTGGTCTCAATTCAGATAACAAGCGAAGAGTGCTCCAATGGTTGCTTGATCAGCAAAATACGGCCGTACATAACGGCAGTGTGGTTTGGCGTAAGAGTGCTGAGAATGTTCAGCGCTATACCAATATGCATTTTGTGTTCGAGCGAGAACAAGAAGCACGCACGATTGTTGGAGCCGCTCGATCGGTAAAGGGCGCTTTGGCGCTTAATTTAGTGACGCAAGGCGATATTGTTGAGCAGAGCGATTGGGACGCTCAACTCGAGGTACTAGGCGGTGGTGCTGAGCCGCTACTAGGCCGTGACGATTTGCAAGTGACGGTCGCTGACGGGGTTGGTGAAGTCTGGCTTAAAGCTTTGGATGTAGAACGAATTAACGATTTTTTGGCCTTGCTCGATGTTGGCGCTCAAACCCAATGGTTCTTGGATGCGAATTTAGGTGGGCGACTCGAGGATCTAAGATTCATGTTCAAAGGCCCATTGCTTGACCTCGATTCGTGGAATCTTGAGGCCCGTGCGGTGGACCTTGCGCTGCGACCACTGTTTAATGATGGTCGTTTTCCAAGGCTTAATGGTTTAGACGGGAGCATTGTTGCTGCCCCGGACTCGGGTTCTCTTAAGTTCAGCGCAAATGACGCCGAGTTCGAATGGGACCGCTACTTTGATTACTCCTTACCGATCACCGCGACTGAAGGCGTAGTTGAGTGGGACAACCTTGATGACGGCCGCGTAGTCGTATCCTTGGATAGCGCTTCGTTCGAGGATCAAGACTTATCGATTAAAGCACTCAAGGCGAACGCTATCATCGGTAAACCGAGCAATACGATTGAGAACTTTGGTGACCTGTTTACGGTCGACTCGATTCGCGATCTTGAGTTTGAGCAAGGTGCAATCGTGCAGCCTTCGGCTGGCAATATGCTTGAGTCACTCAATATTGATGTCAGTGCCGAGTTTGATGTGAGAGATGTCGGCGCCCTCGATCGATATATTCCATCAATACGTCAAACCGAGCTGCTCAAGACGTGGTGGGTGAACGCCTTTAAAGAAGGCACGGCTACCAATGGCACGTTCAGTTTGTCGGGCCCTCTTACTACGGCTGCGTTCCGTAGTGGTCAGACGAAAATAGCCGCGCGAGCCGACTTTGATGATGTCGTACTCGATTATGGCTACCAGAGACAATGGCCCGTGTTAGAGCGCGCGCACGGTGCGCTGATTTTAGCTGATGGCACGCTGACCATAGAAACCGAACAAGCATTTTTAGAAGACGATGAAATTCTGAGCCCACAGGCAGAAATTGTTGATCTACTAAAACTTGAGCGGACTCTCAACTTGTCTGGGCGAGTCTCAACGGATTTTATCAAGGGCACCAAG
>CAZOIG010000639.1:0-2134 GCA_964579235.1 uncultured Gammaproteobacteria bacterium | reverse complement strand
CCTTTCATACCAAAGCAAGGACCCAATGATGCTTCTCGAATACAAACGGCGGTTTTTTTGCCAATCGCGTTTAGACCATCCCCAAGACCAACTGTTGTCGTTGTTTTGCCTTCGCCGGCCGGCGTTGGGTTGATGGCGGTCACCAGAATTAGTTTGCCGTCATTTTTAGATTTTTGTTCTGCGATGAATTCTGCACTCACTTTGGCTTTGTCATGGCCAAAAGGTTGTAAGTGTTCCGCCGGAATACCGAGTTTGCCGCCAATCTCTTGAATGGGTAGTTTGTTTGCTTCGCGAGCAATCTCTATATCAGTTTTGTAAGCCATGCTGATCTCCTTTAATGGCGTTTCATTTTAGCTTCATGAGCGGTGTTAAGGTGCCAATCTTACACGCGATTCAGAGTGGTCGCGCAAATAATAAGATTGGATACCAAGGGGTACTATCTTAAAAACGACTCACGACTATTCATTGCAGTTAGGCTAGTAGATTCTGCTAGCGGTGATAAACTCGTGCATCGGGTTTTAACAGCAATAATCGAGCGTAAATCCACGCAATACTCTGAGTCGCGTTTAGGCTACTCGAGTATGTTCAAATCGCGTAGATTCGCGGTTTAAGCTACGCAACTTCTCGTCAAAAATGAAGTGTAAATCGAAGAGTTAGTGCGTCGTGGGGCAAGTTGCTTGCTACTTTTGTTAAGTTGTAAGAGTTGTATAGTTTTAAACAGAATTGAATACATAATGAAATCACATGTAAAAGCGTTGGTTGTTGGTGGCGGTGCAGTGGGTGCAGGTATTGCCTATCACTTGGCTAAATATGGCTGGGAAGACGTGATGTTAGTCGAGCGCGATGAGCTCACATCGGGTTCTACTTGGCATGCTGCAGGTTTGCTGCCGCTATTCAATATGGGTTACGCGACCAGTCACTTGCATGATTATTCGGTTGAGTTTTATAAATCCTTAGAGGCCGAAACTGGACTGAATGCGGGTTTTTCAGTGGTTGGAAATTTGCGCATGGCGCAGACCCAAGATCGCATGGATGAGTTTATGCTCTATGGTTCAACGGCCGAGACGGTGGGAATTGCGTATGAGCGTTTAAGCCCCCAGCAAATTAAGGAGCGTTGGCCGCTGATCAAAACCGACGATTTAGTAGGAGCTATTTATCACCCAAGCGACGGTTACATCAACCCCGCTGATGTAACCATGGCGATGGCAAAAGGCGCACGCCAACGTGGCGTTACGATTGAGCGAAAGTGGCAAGCGGATGCTTACGAGTGGACGGGGTCTGAATGGAAAGTCACGCTAACCAAAATGGTCGAACAAGGCGGAAACCTGGTCTGTTCTGATGAGCAAACAGTTGTTACGGCCGAGCACGTGGTAACGGCAACGGGTAACCATGCACAAAGAACTGCCGAGCTATTGGGTATTAAGATGCCTGCAGTTCCTGTCGAGCATCAGTTTATTGTGACTGAGCCAGATCCTGAACTTCTTAAATGGCGTGAGGCAGGTAATCCCGAGCACCCGGTAATTCGTGACGCAGACGCACAGTCTTACGTACGCGAAGAGCGAGGCGGCTGGATTTTGGGTGTTTATGAAAAATACGCACCGGCCTGTTTTCGCCACGGGGTGCCGGACACCTTTAGAGCCGATTTGTTCCCACTCGATTTAGAGCGTATTGAAGAGCAATACATGGCGATGATTCATCGAATCCCCTCGTGCGAGATGAGTGGGTTAAAGGATGATTATAACGGCCCTATTTGCTACACCCCCGATGGCAATCCCTTGGTTGGTCCAGCGCCTGGGTTGCGAAATATGTGGCTTGCCGAAGGCTTTAGTTTCGGGATTACGGCTGCCGGCGGCACGGGTAACTACTTGGCTCAAATGATGGTTAATGGTGAAGCTGAAATTGACATGGCCTCACTCGATCCAAAGCGGTTTGGCAGTAATTGGATGACCAATGAATACGCGACTCGTAAAAACGAGGAGTGCTATGACCATGTTTATATCCTTCACCACCCAGACGAAGAGCGCCCCGCATGTCGGCCTCTACGTACTTCGCCAGCTTATGATCGGCAGAAGGAACGTGGTGCGCAATTTGGCGCTGTGAACGGTTGGGAACGACCGAATTATTACGCCCCCGA
>CAZOIG010000638.1:0-11863 GCA_964579235.1 uncultured Gammaproteobacteria bacterium | reverse complement strand
TAGTCCTGCGTTTATTCGGAGGCCAGTACCTCACCATCTGGTCCGATAATGATTACTTCGCCTAGGTCGGCGGCACGAATCGGTTCTTCAATCTGACTCAAATCACCCACTACCAGCCAAAGCATTTCATTCGCCTTAAAGTGTTCAACAGCGAGAGCTTGTACATCGCCGAGTTCTTGGGCACGCAAGAGTTCAACGTAGTTATCCCAATAAGCTTCGTCTAAATCGAAGTTAACTAAACTTGCAATGTCGCTGCTCACCGCACTGGCGGTTTCCCACCGGCCGGGCAGAGTGAGTATCTTTTTGTCGAGTGCCCGCGAAAACTCGCTGGCTTGTATTGGATTGTCGCTAGCTATGCCAGTCAATTCCTGTTTGATCTCGAGCAAGGCATCGCTGGTTTTGTCTGATTGCACTTGGGTCGTGATCAGCAACGGTCGCTCGCCTTTGATGCCGGGTATCGAACTGTTGGCACCGTAAGCCCAACCTTTGTCCTCTCTGAGGTTCATATTTAGGCGTGCGTTGAAGCTCCCACCAAACACTTCATTCAGTGTCTGTAAGCCCAATTCTTGCGGTGTTCCGTAGGCTGGGAGCATGGTGGTGCCGATAATCGCAGATTGTGCTGAACCTTTGCGGTCTAGCAGGTACACCACCGGTTTTTGTCTGTTCTTAGTTGCGGCGATATCCAAACTAGGCGATGCCTTGGACGACAGCCCACCAAAATACTTATTCGCCAATGGCAATAGTTCTTTCATGGTGATGTCACCGGTCACAATTAGGGTGCCGTTTGGTCCGGTTATCCAATTGGAGTGATACTGTTGGAGGTCTTCTCGAGTAATCGCGGCAACACTCTCGGGCGTACCAGATCCTGAAAATGGATTGGAGTATTGGTGATCATCGCCATAAATGAGTTTTGGTAGAACTCTATAGCCAGCCCCGAAAGGGGAAGAGAGTTCGCGTTGTATGCCAACAATTGTTTGCTCTCGCAAACGCTCTAGTTCGTCTTGAGGAAAGCTCGGATTCAAGACGATATCAGCGTAAATATCCAATGATTCTTCAAGTTTTGACTTCAGGGTATTCATTGAAACTCGTGAAACATTAATCCCTGCGCGGCTGCCAATGTCTGTTCCGAGGTCTGCGAGTTCGCTGCTGATTTCTAAGGCGTCGCGTTTTTTGGTGCCCTCATCGAGCATGGTCATTGTGAGATTGGCAACCCCGGGGCTTTGCAGATAGTCACCCGCGAAGCCCGAGTCGAAAACAAGGCTCATGTTAACGGTGGGAACCGCGGTACGATTTGCCAGAATGAGTTCCAAACCATTATCGAGTTTGGCCCGCTCTAATCGATCAAACTGAACCTCAGGTGCGGGGCCTGGCACAGGTACTCCAGTGCTTCGATCGACCGTACTGGTACTCGTAGTAAAATCATTAAACGGTAAAACAGTCAGCTCGAACTCGCCCTCGCTTAGCCATTCTTCAGCCGTAGACCGAATGATTTCTGGCGTAGCGTTCAATTGTCGCGCAAGACTTGCCACATGCGCATTAGGGTCATCAAAATAGACTTGGTTAGAGGCCAATATGTCTGACTTTCCACCAAAGCCTCCAACCGCCTCTAGCCCTCTTACAAAGTCAGCCTCCAGTCCGTTTTTGACTCGTTTAAGTTCACTCTTAGTAGGCCCTTGTTTAAGGAATGCCGCCATCTCTTCGTCTATTGCTGTTTTGATGTAATCCATATCAGCCGGATCAATCGCTGTGGCGACCACGCCAAACAAACCCGCGATCTCGTTGTTAAAAGAAAATGCCGATATGTCAGAGGCTTTGCGTTCCAGATATACCAGGCGGTTGTATAAGCGTGAACGCTTGTCCGACGATAAAACTCTCGAGGCGAGGTCCAAATAGTCCGACGCTGGGGCACCGTTTTCTGGAATATTCCAAATCTTGTACACTCGCGCTTGCGGGACCCTGTCGTACATTGTCATTGAGCGCTTCTCGCTGCGCTGCGGCACCCAGCGCTCGTGTTTGGTTAAAGCCGGCCCTGCGGGTATATCGCCAAAGTATTTCTCGACCATCGCCAATGCCTCGTCAGCTTTCACGTCACCTGCAATCACGACAGTCGCGTTAGCGGCACCATAATATTGCTTAAACCAGTTTTTGGCGTCGTCAAGTGATGCGGCGGCTAAGTCTTCCATCGAGCCAATCGGCGTCCAAGAGTAGGGGTGGCCATTTGGGAATACATTTTCAAACAGTACTTTTGCGACGCCCCCATAAGGCTGGTTCTCACCTTGACGTTTTTCGTTCTTTACCACATCACGCTGTTCATCAAGTTTTTCTTGGTCTACCGCACCAAGTAGATGCCCCATTCGGTCGGACTCCATCCACAAAGTCATGTCCAAGGCGTTTTTAGGAACGACTTGAAAGTAGTTAGTTCGGTCTTGGTTGGTCGTACCATTCAGACCCGTAGCACCCACCTTGTCAAAGGCAATAAACCAATCATCGTCATAGTTTTCTGAACCGTTAAACATGAGGTGTTCAAAGAGATGCGCCAACCCCGTTCTGCCCGCAACCTCGTCTTTAGACCCAACGTGGTACCACACATTAACGGCTACGATAGGGGCCTTGCTGTCTTCATGGACGACCAAAGTAAGGCCATTGTCCAAAGTGTATTTTGTGTGTTCGATAGCAAATGGGCTTGATGCGGTATCGTCGGCGTACACAACTTGCGTAAGCGAGACAGCGAGGAGCAAGGCCGCAAATACTGTGTGCAGATGCGAATATGGGCGGTGTTGTAAACGAGTCATAATATTCAATCGGTTAGTGGTTACTTAACTTGTTGTTTGCCTTTAGTTTTGCAATAGTTGGAAGGCTATCATTGAACGCTTTTTGGCTCGTTTGCCTAAATTAAAATTAAAGCAACAGAGCCTTCTGTTTTAGGGATTACCGCCAAGCTTAACTCAATACCGTTGTGGTTAAGTTAAATGGCTACTTTCTAATCTATTCACGATCCGTTTTCCCGAGCTGGGTTTCGAGGTTTTATATGCTGGTAAGTGCACTGATCTATCTTCTCGCCGCTGTTATTGCGGTACCGATCGCTAAACGTTTAGGGCTTGGTTCTGTTCTGGGCTACTTAATTGCGGGCATCATCATAGGCCCTAGTGCGCTTGCTCTTGTCGGTGACCAAACAGAAGTCATGCACTTCGCCGAGTTTGGTGTGGTTATTATGCTGTTTCTGGTGGGCTTAGAGCTTCAGCCAAGTCGACTCTGGAGTATGCGTCGACAAATCGTTGGTTTAGGTGGTTTGCAAGTTGTCCTGAGCGCTGCCGCCTTAACCCTGTTACTGATGTATTTTACGCCTTTAGTATGGCAAGTATCGCTTGCCTTAGGGCTCACCGTGGCGCTGTCATCTACGGCCATCGTTTTGCAGTCGCTCAATGAGCGTGGCCAAATGAATACGCAAGCCGGGAGCAATGCGTTTTCTGTGTTGCTGTTTCAAGATATCGCTGTCATTCCGATCTTGGCCTTATTGCCGCTACTGGCCACATTTCCTGTCCAAGATGCAGGTTCCGGGCACGGCCATAATCTTATCGAGGGTTTCCCCGTTTGGCTGCAAGTGAGTGTCACCATAACGGCGATCGTTGCAATCATCCTGCTGGGTCGTTACTTGGCTACGCCCATGTTTCGAATTGTTGCAGAGACAAAACTGCGTGAACTTTTCATCGCGTTTGCTTTGCTTATCGTTATTGCCATTGCGGTTGCGATGACGTCGATTGGCTTGTCCGCAGCGCTGGGTACATTTTTAGCGGGTGTGGTCTTGGCTGAAAGTGAATTCAGGCACGAGCTAGAGGCCAGTATTGAGCCCTTTAAGGGTTTATTACTCGGTCTGTTCTTTATTACCGTGGGTGCCAGTATTAATTTTGTTTTTCTAGGCGACAACGTGACTACCATCATTTTGTTGGTTGTCGCGCTGTTTTTGGTGAAGGGCGCAGTGCTACTCCTGTTAGCCAAGTTCTTTAAAATGGAAAAGCGTCAAGGCTTGTTGTTCGTTGTTGCTCTCGCGCAGGGCGGTGAATTTGCCTTTGTTTTGGGCAGTGCGGGACTCCAGTTTTCGGTGTTTTCTGTTGAAATAGTCAGTATGTTGACCATCGTTGTGGCCATTTCTATGTTGCTCGCACCCTTGCTGTTTGTGTTGTACGAAGCTTGGTTTAGTCGCGCTAGTCAGGATGCAGGTCTTGAACCAGATGATGACGTTACGCCAAGTCGAGACGTGATCATTGCGGGCTATGGCCGTTTTGGTCAGATCGTCGGTCGTATGCTGATCAGCAAAGGCTATGAGTTAACGATTTTGGACCACAGTCCAGCGCAGGTCGATTTAGTGCGCCGTTTTGGCAACACCGTGTTTTACGGTGATGCCTCGCGCGCTGATTTGTTAGAAGTTGCTGGGGCGCACCAAGCCAAATTGCTTGTGGTTGGCGTCGATAACGCTGAGAAAGCCAACGAGATCATTGCGGTTGCAAAGAAACACTTTCCGAATCTAAAGATAGTCGCGCGCGCGGTTGACCGCCGTCACGCTTATGAAGTGATTAATGCGGGTGTTGATGGCTTTAGGCGAGAGACTTTTGATTCGGCCCTACGCTTAGGGCGAACTGCGCTGGAGCTCATGGGGGAAACGCCAGAGAAAGCTCAGCGTGTTGCCCAGCTGTTCGAGGACTATGATGAAGCCTCACTCTTGGAGCTCGCTAAGCTGTGGGGCGACGACCAGAGTTATGGGGTGGCCGTACGTCAGCGGATAGAAGACCTGCGCAAGGTGCTTGCGCGCGACGAGGATCACCTTGGCAAAGGTGCCGAGGACTGAATGAAACCTTAGAAAGGTCGAATTAGTGAGCAGTTTGCTTGTTTAGAATACCTAAAGCCCCTTTGTTGAGGACCCGCTGTGGACTATAATCCGCCCTCAATAATTCGCTCTACTTAACATCGTTAACAGGATGCATCCATGCTAACCGAAATTCGTGACCGTTCTTCAGGCGCATTTGCCTATTTTATCGCAGCGTTAATCATTATCCCCATGGCGTTTTGGGGTGTAAATGAATACGCCAATACATCAGTGGTTCCAACCCTCGTTGAAATCGGTGATACCAAGATAACCAAGCAAGAACTCGATCAACGACTCAGTGCTCTCCAAGATCAAGAGCGCCAACGAAATCCTGAATTCGCAAATTCAGAGTTTTTTACGTCGGATTTTTACAAGCGCTCGGTGTTGGGTTCTTTGATTGATCGAGCTCTAGTCGAGCAGATGGCGACTGACAACCATTACCGAATCGGTAACGCCCAACTTGCCGAGCTGATTCGCCAAGAACCAATTTTTCAAAACGAAGCGGGTAACTTTGATCCGGCTTTATACGAAGAATTTGTGCAGAGTCGTTTGTACTCTAAACAGCGCTTTGAACAACAAATTCGCGAAGACAGCAGGATTTCTCAAGTTGCTGATGGCTACTCTCAATCAGCGATTGTGCTGTCTGACGACGTTCGGCAACTGTTGGAGCTGCAAGCCCAGCGACGAACCTTTGACCTAGTTACCGTGAGTGAAGCGGCCTTTCGTGAAACGATCGAAGTGAGCGATGCAGATGTTGCTGCCTACTACGAGGCTAATATTGATGCGTACATGGATCCCGATCTTATCTCGATCGAATACGTTGAACTCGACGTCAATCGTATCGCCGAGAATTTAGTGGTTGATGAGGCTGAACTGCGTCAAGAGTACGAGAACAACAAAGAAAACTTCATCTCTCCAGAAAGTCGTGCTACTCGACACATTTTGCTGAGTACCAGCGGTGAGAAGAGCGATTCAGAGCAGCTAGCCACTGCTCAAGACCTTGCGGCCCAGTTGCGCGATGGTGCAGATTTTGCGGCTTTGGCTCAGCAATATTCTGAAGATACAGGTTCTGCGGAAGAGGGCGGTAGCTTAGGTGATATCGAGCGAGGTCAAATGGTAGACGAGTTCGAACAAGCGGCATTTGCGCTAGAGGTTGGTCAAATTAGTGACCCTATTGAAACTCAATTTGGTTATCACATTATTGAAGTAACCGGTGTTTCTGGTGGTGTAGCTCAAGAGTTTGCCGATGTTCGATTCGAAATCGAGTCGCAGGTAAGAGAAGCGCAGGCACAAACGGAATTCGCGGCGTTGCTGCTGGAAATGCGCAATCTGGTATTCGAATCAGAGGACTCCTTGCAGCCGGTTGCCGAGGCATTGGGTGTAGACGTCTTAACCACGGATTTCTTCTCGCGTGATGAGGGCGAAGGTATCGCTGCCAACGGTCTGGTGCGTCAAGCGGCGTTCGACCAGATTGTGGTTGAAGACGGACTGAACTCAGATCCTGTTGAACTAGACGAGGGCCTTTACGTAGCGGTTCGCAAGCTGGATTTCAAACCAGCCGCGCCACAAGCACTCAGTGATGTGTCCGAGCAAATTCGCGCTAGCCTGATTAATCAAGGTGCTGCGGATGCGGCCAAAGCAGCGGTTGAATCATTGCAGGCTAAGGCGCAAAACAGTTGGGAAGAAGTGGTTGCTGACCCAGAACTCAAGTCCTATCAGTACACAGTGTCCTTGTTGGACGAGGCAAGTGAAGTTTCGCGTGACGTCATTCAAAAAGTGAGCACTATGAGTCTAGACGGGACAGAGCCTAGCCTAGATACCTTGCGCGTGGGCAATGGTGATTTCCACTTGATCCGTTTAACGTCGGTTCGCGAAGGAGATTTGCAGCAAGTGAGCGATCAAGTCAAAGATGCGACGCGCGCAATATTGGCGCAGCGTAACGGTGCGTCGGTATTCTCAAGTCATCTCAATTATCTGAACCAAGCCGCTTCGGCTGAGGTTGATGACGCCGCTCTTTAAGCTTAGCTAACTGTTGTTAGAGAGATAAAAGAAAAAGCATACTAAAAGAACAAAACTATGATTATTCAACCAAAGATTCGCGGTTTCATTTGCATCAACGCACACCCAACTGGCTGTGCGGCGAACGTTCAAGAGCAAATCGAAGCGACAAAGCAAAAAACGTTCTCTACAGAACACGGTCAACCAAAAAACGTTTTGGTTATCGGCGCCTCGACAGGTTACGGCTTGGCATCGCGTATTACCGCGGCCTATGGTTATCAAGCGAGTACTTTGGGCGTGTTTTTTGAGAAGCCTCCCACAGAACGAAAGACTGCCTCGGCTGGTTATTACAATTCAGCGGCATTTGAAGCGGCGGCCCGAGCTGATGGTTTGTATGCAAAGAGTATCAATGGCGATGCGTTTTCTAATGAGGTAAAGCAGCAAGCGATTGAATTGATCAAAGCTGATTTAGGTAAGATCGACCTGGTGGTTTATAGCCTAGCCTCACCGCGCAGAACTGATCCACGAGACGGTGTTAATTACTCATCCACGCTCAAGCCGATAGGTCAATCTTACACTTCGAAAAACCTGAACACCGATACCCAACAAGTGGGTGAGATTACGGTAGAACCGGCTACTGAGCAGGAAATCGCAGACACTGTAAAGGTTATGGGTGGCGAAGATTGGGAGATGTGGATTGAGGCCTTGTCGGCTGCGGATGTCTTAACTGACGACTGCAAAACGGTCGCTTACACTTATATCGGTGATAAGTTAACCAAACCCATTTATGGTCACGCGACGATCGGTAAGGCAAAAGAAGATTTAGATCGCGCGGCTTCTGAGCTGAACCAGTCAGGTAACGCTAAAGCCAATGTGTCGGTGCTCAAGGCCGTTGTCACGCAGTCGAGTTCAGCGATTCCGGTGATGCCTCTATATCTCGCAATTCTGTTCAAAGAAATGCAAGCAGCGGGTACTCACGAAGGTTGTATCGAGCAGTTGCATAGGCTCTATGCAGAATGCATTTATAACCCAGCACCACGTTTAGACGACGACAATCGTTTCAGAGTCGATGAGCTTGAGCTATTGCCTGAAATGCAGGCAAAAATCGAATCCATTTGGCCGCAAGTCACCTCAGAAAACTTACATGAGCTGAGTGATTTCAAAGAATATCAAAGAGAGTTCTTGCGCTTGTTTGGTTTCAGAATCGACGGTGTTGATTACGAGGCTGAAGTAAGCCCTCTGGTTGACGCGGAATTTTTGTAGTCGTTGCCTACCCAAACCAGCGCTAAGTCATTGCATCGCTAGTTTAAGGCGGCATAAGCTTTAGACTTGCGAAACGCGCTACTTGCTAAGCCCATGCTCATTCAAGGACCCAACTTCAGTCTTGAGGTCTCTGGCGGTGCCGAAGATGAGTGTCGTGTTTACACTCAGTGGTTCGAGTCTTTGGGGCAAGCTGAGTCGACTCTTAAACAGCCTGCGCTCTTGCTACGCCTTGGTTTCGATCACGCCGCAGAGAATCTTGAGTTGTGCTGGCAGCAAGACGAAGTACTCCGCTTGCAAGTAGACACTCAGAGTTTCTTACGCCTGCTCAAGGCCGAATCAGCGGCCATTCAGAATTTTAAATCGCGCAAGGGTCCGCTGAATCAGGCATTGGGTCGAAAAACCAAATCCATTTTTGATGCAACAGGCGGTTGGGGTAACGATTCACTGCTGTTTGCTGAACAGGGTTTCCGTGTTACAACCGCTGAACGACATCCGATATTAGCAATGATGTTGCATCATGCGTTTGCTGTGTTGGAAACTAACCGTGCTGCCAACTCAGGTATCAACATTCCAACCTTAGAGTTTGGTTTAGCTGACGAAGTCTTTGAGCGTTATTCATCGTCCGAGAACGATCACAGCTTTGATTGTGTCTATTTTGACCCGATGTTCCCACCTAAACGAAAAAAGAGTGCGAAGAGCAATAAGCAGATGCAATTCGCTCAGGCGCTATTGTCAGGCGATCCAGATTCAGGCAGAACAGCGGCGCGTTTGCTCGAGCTGGGTGCGCCTCGATTGGTGGTCAAACGCCCGCGTTACGCAGAGCCCTTACTGAACAATGTGAGCCACACTTTTAGCGCTAACTTAGTGGACTATGACGTCTATTTGAATCACGCTAAGTCACACTGAGTTGTTGCTGAGTAGAGCACCTAAATATGCCAAGTTTTTATCATCCAGAATTGAATCAAGAATCGCACTCTTTGGATCTCAACGCTGAAGAATCGAAGCACGCGATCAAGGCACGCCGCCTCAGAGTGGGGGACTCATTGAACGTAATCAATGGATGCGGAGGCTTTGCTGAGTGCACTTTAGTGTCTGTGGAAGAAGGAGTGGCAAGGCTAAAAGTTGACTCAATTGAGTTGCAGAGGCGCCCTCCTAAGACTCTAGTTGTTGCCAGTGCTTTACCTAAAGGCGATCGGATGCGCTTCATGGTCGACATGCTGGCACAGCTGGGTGTTGATAATTTGATCCCCTTGCGTTGTGATCATTCGGTGCAAAAGTTCAGCAGCAACCTCAAACTAAAGCTGAATCGATACGCGCTAGAGGCCTGTAAACAATCTAATAATGCATGGTTGATGAGTATTGACGATGAACAAACTGTGGCTGATTTGGCTCTGGATTACGGCAGCGACTTGATCTATGCAGATGGCGCAGGCGCCAGACCCGCGGCGATCTATGCTGACAATTCCAATTCTCTACCCGTCAGGCCAATCGCTATTGGTCCAGAGGGAGGGTTTTCTGCACACGAGATTGATCTCATGGCGAAACAGGGCGCGCAAGCATTGAAGTTGGGTGAAACCATTCTGCGAACCGAAACAGCGGCTGTCGTTGCGGCCGCCGCGCATTTAGGCTTTATGTCCGGATCCGAAAGAGTCTGAGCCAATGTTTTCACCTTTACACTCGCGTAAGCAATGATCGTTAGCCGCATATATTAGGCAAAATAATCGAAGATCTATGCAAGAATTCAAGACATTACAGGGTCTAACATAGTTAGATAGATGAGCTACGGTTCAGACGGCCCAATGACCTTAACGCATCGGAGGGCTGTGATTCATATTTGCGGCTATGAAGACCGTTTGGCAGACTTGAGATACACCGACACAAATCCTTATCGTGAAATCATATACATCGCTTATTCAAAGTAATTTGGACACACTTGAAGACGGGTTAGAGCTGCTTCAAGAGCTCAATTCGAGCCAATATGTTTTATCGCAAGCGCCGATGTTCGTCAGCACGATTGGTGCTCATTATCGTCACCTGCTTGAGCACTATCGTTGTTTTATTGACCAATTCGATCAGAAATCAATCAGTTTTGATCTGCGTGAGCGGGAGTTCAAGCTGGAGACTGATCACGCCTATGCGGTAACTGTGATGGGGCAAATCGTTGAAGCTCTATCAAATATTGATCCTGAGGTCTTGGACTCAGACTTGCTCATTCGAGATCAGCAGACATCTGATAGCGTAAGAACCTCAGTCGCACGTGAATTACTTTTTTTACAGGCTCATACCGTCCATCACTACGCGATCATTGCTGCGATGGCGCGCAACCTTGGACTGTCGACTAAGCCGGATTTCGGTTTGGCTATTGCGACAAAAGCGTTTAATCAAAGCGCAACGGCTGCGAGTTCTTAAGCGCTATGTGTACGCTGACTTGGTTTACTCACGCCGACGGCTATCAGCTGTTTTTTAATCGCGACGAGAGTGTCTTTCGCAAGCGCGCGTTGTTACCCACCGTAGTTGAACGAGGGGGTGTGACCTATATAGCACCGACCGACGCCGACGCAGGCGGAACCTGGATTGGCGTAAACCAGTATGGCTTTACGGTGTGTTTGCTTAATCATTATCAGTTTGAACAGATAAAGACTTACAAGAACTGGATCTCGCGCGGTGAATTAGTCAGGGAATTCGCTGATACGACTAATCTAGAGCACGCAAGCCACCGCTTTTTGAACCTAGATTTGAGCGACTATCGCGCATTTAGAATGTTTATTATCGAGCCATCGGGCGGTAACCGTCTTATGGTTTGGGATGGGCACAGCCAACGCGTCGAAGTTAACGTAAAGCAACCAAAGTCATCTTCCTCGGTGGACGCAATGCATGTTAAAGCTCAGCGCCGCGAGTACTACCATGGCTTGGGGCTCGCAGACTCAGAGATTGCGTCACAATTTATTGATTTTCATCGCAGTCATTCACCTAGCCCATCAAAAGAATCAGTTTGTATGCACCGCCCTGAGGCGCAAACAGTGAGTCTTAGCCACATTTCAGTCGATCGCGCTCAGGCAAGCTTTGCGTACTGCGATGGGCCGCCGTGCGAAACTGAGTTTGATGGCTCGGTCGTTCTCAGGCTTGAGTCATTGGAGTCTGATTCAGTGCTCGAGCCGTTGCTCAGCTGATCGTTCGCCAAGACTAGGGCCGCATGAATAATTCAACGCAAAATAGCCGACGCAAACAACTGCTGTATTCCAAGTGGCGTCGAGCCCTGCGTTGGGAGTTTTGGCCAATGTGGATTTTTTATACCCCGATTGCGCTATGGATAGCGTTATTAAGTCTGCGTCACGGCGGCTTAACGTTTTTATCGGTGAACCCCGGTTTTCCAATGAGTGGTCTTTTTGGCGAAAAAAAGGCCGATGCGCTTTCTCACCTAAAGGGCAGCGAAGAACTCGCTCGCTTTGAGCTGATTGAACCAGC
This sequence comes from uncultured Gammaproteobacteria bacterium, assembly GCA_964579235.1. Lineage (GTDB taxonomy): Bacteria > Pseudomonadota > Gammaproteobacteria > Arenicellales > Arenicellaceae > Arenicella. Next base: position 276 of record CAZOIG010000638.1, on the reverse strand, counting down.
GTCGGTGGATCGCCGAGTTGCCCAAGCGCAATCGATTATGCAAGAGTTCGAGTTAGACTATCCAGTCGTGCTCAAACCCGATGCGGGGCAGCGTGGTGCCGATGTGGCGGTGGTTCGAGATGCCCTAGAGCTGGAGAATTATCTAACCCAAGTTGCGTCGACCATCCTCTTGCAAGAACACGTTGAGGGTGAAGAATTCGGGGTCTTCTATATACGTAACCCTGCGCACGAGCGCGGCAGAATATTTTCAATTACTGAGAAAACTTTTCCAAAAGT
>CAZOIG010000637.1:0-1667 GCA_964579235.1 uncultured Gammaproteobacteria bacterium | reverse complement strand
AAACAACACCTGTTCACCTTCAAAGAGCGCATACCCCTTCGACTCACCTACTTTTTTTTCGGCGAATAGTTGAAGAGTGTTGTCGTTAATAAAGAGCGTATGCATCAGACTGACTTAGTTTTGCAGATGGTTGATCAAATTTTGGTCGCAATAGTCTTGTACCTCTCGCACCATGCGTTCTTGCATTAAGGTGATCTGATGAGTCAGAAACATAATCACAATACTGATCAACAAAGCCACAAAGGTTGAATTGAACGCCACGCCAAGACTGGCAGTAACTGGTGCTATATTGCCAGCCACTGCTTCATGCGCGTTACCTAGGGCGGTTCCGATACCTCGTACAGTTCCAATAAAGCCGATAGAGGGTATCGCCCAAGTGATGTAACGCACCATTGAAAGCTCTGAATCTAGGCGGTCAGCCTCGTCTTCGCAGATATCTCGTACAGCGCTCGACACATCGTGAACCGACTTAGTAGCGCCATAGCGCGCTAAAGCACCTCGCAACGCTCTAGCGAGTAAAAAATCTTTTTCGGGTGACGGCAGAGCCTCCAATGGACGAGACAGTTTTCGGACATCCTCAGGCAATACTCTGCGCCCCTCTTCAAGGGCGAGTAAACGCTGTGACAACAATTTTCGTTGCGACGCGACACCCTGCGCCTTCAAACCGATAATCGCCAACACCCAAAACATCAGAATAAAACAGGCCTCTTGCTCATAGTCTTTGAGTACAACCCACGCCGATCGCTCAATAGCCACCGTTGTACCCGATGCTATTTGCTCGGCGATCGCCTCGCGTTCAGCAGCTAACACCAGCTCAGCGTTGGGCCGAACCAAACCGATGTAAACGGTATGGACCAGCAGAGCCGACAGGACAAATGCGACTACTTGATAAAAAAATTCACTTTTATAAAAATTCATAGCTCAACTATATATCAACCGGAAAAGAAACGGCTTTGTCTTCAACGATCTCTTCCGAAGGCGTAAAGGTTTCCTCGGGCTTCGATGGATTTGCCAATTCTCGAGGCGCTTCAGAGGCTTGGCTCGATTGTGATTCAGTCGTCTCATCCTGCTCAACTGGCACTGACTCGACCTGTGTCTCGACCTCGCTTGCGCTGGCCTGTGGGTTACCTGATTGCGCTGCTGCCAGGAAACTCAAGAACAGTAGGCAGAATAGCGTCGCCCAACGCACAAGGCGCGCAGATGCAAATCGCGAAAGCTCAAGAATGAAATCTGTATTACGCCACATATCCGCTTACCTCAATTAGTCTTAGGGCGCCGCGTATCGCGCGACTCGAAAGCCGATATCGTGTCGGCCCTTTGCACGAGAGTCTCGATAGGCCCAACGCAGCTGCGGTAGAAATCCGCGCGCCCAACTCGGACCTTTTACCACTCGATACTCGCCTATTTCGGGACCTAAAGGGTCTTTCACAATAGCGCCATCGCTAGGCTTGCTGCCCTGTGCAGCATACCAATCGTGGGTCCATTCTGCGACGTTGCCCTCTAGATCGTACAGCCCCTTGGAATTCGCTTGAAACGATCCAACCGGTGAGGCCGCTTTGTAACCATCGCTATACCCCTCCACCGTAAAACGAATGAAATCTGCGGCAGACTGGTCGGCTACATTTCCAAACACTCCCTGTTTGGGAACGTCGGCTTGATTACCCCAC
>CAZOIG010000636.1:0-2161 GCA_964579235.1 uncultured Gammaproteobacteria bacterium | reverse complement strand
AAGTAAGTTGATAACAGCTAAGATGACTTGGCTCGAGTGAAATCGCTGCCTCAACATCCATGCACGCTTGATCCAGGTTTTGATCGGGTAGGCCAAACACTAGGTCAAGATTGAAATTTTCAAAACCAGCCTCGATACCGGCTTTCGCTGCTTGTATTGACAGCTCACCGTTATGGACGCGACCAATTTCTTTTAAAGAGTCGCTATCAAAACTCTGAATACCGATCGATAGTCGATTTACACCGGCTTTTCTAAAGCCTGCAAATTTTGCTGCCTCGCTGCTCCCAGGATTGGCTTCAAGTGTGATCTCTGCATCACTACTCAAATTGACCTTGGCATCCAGCCGTTCTAAAAATTCATGCATTGCAGATGCGCTAAACAGTGATGGGGTGCCGCCCCCCATGAACACGCTGTGTATGGGTCGAGATTCTGCAAAATGGTCTAAGTCGTTGAGCAAATCTTGTATCAACAAGTCAACGTAGTCCGCCTCTTCAATGTCTCCCCGCAATTCGTGTGAGTTGAAATCGCAATATGGGCACTTGCGCTCGCACCACGGAAAATGTACGTACAGACTCAGGGGGATGTTATTGCGATCGGGCATCAATCGCCCCGTTTAAAGGAACGGCTGTCGCGAATTTTGCGTCGATCCGGTTTTCGGCTATCTATGTCTATACGAGGTTGCATGGCGAGCTGTTGTTTTAGGTGTTCACGACGCTCAATGCTCTCTCTGGTTTCGGTGTACAGCAGTTGAGCCACTTTTGCCGGCCCTCGCTTGTCGCTCAACTCCAGCACTTCGATGGATATTTCATGTCCGCCTCGCTTAATCTGCACTACATCTCCGACGCGAACCAATGAAGCCGGCTTTAAGTCGTTTTTGTTAACGCTTATTTGGCTGTTGTTGAGAGCTTTGATCGCTAATTGGCGAGTCTTGTAGAATCGCGCTGCCCACAACCATTTGTCTATTCTTGTGCCGGTTTTCTGCATAATGGAAGTAAAAAAGCCGCTAAATGGCGCGAATACGGGGTTAAAAGGCTTATAAACCAAGGTTTTGACATCAAATTGCCATAAAACCCTGCAATGATTGTCGTACAATTAGATTAGAGAGAAAGTTTAAGGTTTGTGTGTACTAAAACCAAGCTTGGCGCAGGTTAACACCTCGCTCCATTGAGGTCTACGAAGACCACGAACAGTTAAAAGCTTACCCATTAAAGCCTTAAACGCAGAATTTAAATAAAAATACAGCTGTCGGTACGACTATTCAGCACCACGATTTAGCCCCACTAGAAATCATCGAAAAGAGTGGTTTACTAGGCAGCAACTGAATTATGAAAACGCAAAAGCGCAATGCCTGTTTTTTTAATCGAAATGGTTCGTCTATGACGAAGACCATGGCTTTGCTGTCCTGTCTGTTTGTCTTCTCAGGAATCTCTTCTTTAGCGAACGCGCAATCTCAAATCGATGATGACTTACTGGGCTCCAAGCCGAGTTTATTGTGGCTGTCTGACGACGTAAATGTTGCCGCTGTCGATGGCGTGGAGTATGAGTCGTTCTTAGGTGCTGGCGAACTTTGGGGTGAGAACTGGGGCGTGACTGCAAAACTTCTTGAGAATAATCAGGAAGACATTTTTGGTATGCCTGCCGATAGTGAATACTTCAATTTTGATGTAAAGAGACGTTTTGGCTCAAAAGGGCGCTCTAATTTTGAGCTGGGTTTGGGTTGGCAAGAGCTTAATATTGATCAACAATTTGAGGCCAGTGGGCCCAAGCTATCTTTGTCAGGACGTTATAGTTTTACCGGTAGCTTTCAGCTTTACGGCGAAACGGCGTACTTTCCAGAACTCGAAGAGCAAATCACAGACTTGAACACAAGTGGCTTTGAAATCGAAGCGGGTGTTTTGTACCAGCCTTTTCCGAGCATCTCTTTAAAAGCTGGTTATCGCATGTTCTCGATTGATATTGATGACCCAATTATTGAAGACTTGGGGTCAAGCTCGGGATTTTTGTTAGGCACCGATCTGAGCTTCTAATAGCCTGAGCTTTTTTAACAGCCTCACCCTTTTTGCGCCTTATTGGCATTTCTCAAAGCATTGTGGTTATGGGCATCATAGCCAATCACATATTGTTTCACTTCCCAATTGCTGAACCGTTGTTAGCTATCCAG
>CAZOIG010000635.1:0-25467 GCA_964579235.1 uncultured Gammaproteobacteria bacterium | reverse complement strand
ATGATTTCTATTACGGCAACGACGAAGAAGGTCGTGCTCGCTATCTTGCTGAAGCAACGGCATTGATCGACACGATGAAAACTCGGCTCGACGAGTTATTCCTCACTAAGCCGAAAGCCGATTTAATCGTCAAGGCGGTCGAGCCTTTCCGTGAAAAGTCAGCCGGTAAAGCTTTCTACCAACGACCTTCTGAAGACGGAACGCGTCCAGGTACCTACTACGCGAATCTCTATGACATGCGCGCAATGCCTACCTACCAAATGGAAGCACTGGCGTATCACGAGGGATTACCAGGTCACCATATGCAACTTGCAATCCAACAAGAGCTTCAAGGCATTCCTAAGTTCAGAAAGTTTGGTGGCTACACAGCTTACATCGAAGGTTGGGGCCTGTACTCTGAGTTCTTGCCAAAAGAAATCGGCATGTACTCTGACCCATACTCAGACTTCGGTCGCCTCGCGATGGAATTATGGAGAGCCTGTCGCTTAGTCGTAGACACAGGCATCCATGCGAAGAAATGGACTCGTGAAGAAGGTATCAAGTACTACACCGACAACACTCCTAATGCGGTGTCAGATGCTGTGAAAATGGTTGAGCGTCACATTGTGATGCCTTCACAAGCCACGGCTTATCTAATTGGCATGCTCAAGATCATCGAGCTACGCGAGAACGCTAAAGCTGAACTGGGTGACCAATTCGATATTCGCGCTTTCCACGATGAAATCTTAAAGTACGGTCCCCTACCGTTGAGCAACGTTGAAGCCAAGGTTGATGCATGGGTTGCTGCGGTGAAAGCAGAAGCCTAGTCAATACTTGTCTTCCCGCTAGATCTCAGCTGGGCCGTTCGCTACAACGAGTGACCCAGCTGTGAAAACACACTAGCAATAAAAAAGAGCGGCATTGCCGCTCTTTTTTATTGCTCTGTATTCTTACTATTCTTTCAGGGCGTACTTCGCTCACTTGCCATAGGATGACTTTATTTAGCCGTTCGAATCGGGCAAGCCATTTGCATAGTGATGCTCATAGGCGTTGACCATGCGTAAATAACGATAGAAAAGTAGTATCGCGATCAGATACAAGCTCGCCGTCATAGCGACCCACATGCCTTTCGCCCCTTCTAAACCTGGCCACCAAGCAAAAAACGACAGACCAATGCCAAGCGGCAAACCAAACAATAAAAAGGAAAACACTTGGTATTTTGGCGGTGAGACGGTGTCGTGATACGCGCGTAAAGCGCAAATAATTGCAACCTGCAACGAATCCGCGATTTGAAAGGCCGCACCAAACAAGAGTAGAGTTATGCCTAGCTCGACCACCGTTTCGTCGCTACTCGCTAAGCGAATTAACGGCTCAGTAAATGCGACAAACAAAACAGCAATGATCGCGCTTAAAAACACATTGAGCCCAGTACCCACTTTAACAGAGTAACGCGCCCCCTCCGGATCATCAGCGCCCAGCCTTTGCGACGCGCGAATGGTGACACCCTGGCCCAAGCCCATATAGAAAACAAAACTCGCCGACGCAATAGTGATTGCAACTGCGTGCGCGGCTGTTTCAATCACCCCGAACTTGGCAATCAGAATTCCTGCGCCCGAGAACATGCTTAGTTCAATCGTAATCGACAGCCCAATCGGAAAACCAAGCTTTAAAGTATTCCAAATCGTTGCACGATCAATAGGCTCGAAATCACTCAGTACCTTCTGCTCAACTAATTGCGGGTGCTTCTTAAGCAACCACAGCGTTGCACCTACCATAATATAGACCACCGAAACTGTAGCCCACGCGCACCCAACCGCACCGAGTTTTGGCAAACCGTACAAACCGTTCACTAATATGTAGTCAAGCGGGATGTTGATCAGAAATGCCGCGAAACTGAGCAGCATAACCGGCTTAGTTAAACTCACACCTTCTAAGGTGCCGCGCAGTGCAGGCAACAGAATAAAAGGAATGCCGCACAAGCTAATCACTAACAAATAGCTCTGCGCAATACGCAAAAGCTCTGGCTCAAATGCAATAGCGCTTAGGGCGTATGCGCCGAGCACCGCACTGAGAGTGCACAGCACTCCCAAAAACAAACAGAGCCAAATACTCTGATGCAGTTGATGTTTGACCCCTTTGTGATTTTTAGCACCGTACTGGCGCGCCACCAAGGGCTGCGTCGCCAAACCGATTCCCATAAAGAGCATGGCAATCATATTCCAGGTATTAACACCCAAATTCATACCCGCCAACTCCTGAGTACCCGCCCAGCCAGCGATCAGAACATCGGTGGCGGTCATACCTACGATAGCCAATTGCGCGAGCGATACGGGGAGCGCTAGGCGAACAAGTTGTTTGATCTCGGTGAGTGCGTTCATGTTAGTGAGGCGAGGAAGATAAGCCGCGCAAGTCTAACAGGTCACACTGGGCGTGTTAATCCTGCTTTAGTCGATGGTCGGGACGTGTTCCAGAAAAACCCTGACACATGGGGTTATCAGGCAATTCGACTTTGCCAACCCCTAGAACCTAATCGGTCAGGAAGCAGAATGATGGTCGGCGTGCTTATCCAACGCCTCAAGAATCAACTTCCAGATTTGTCGATTAAACCCCATACCTAAATGTGATGCGTTGACTTCGATATGTTCAACATTATCACTATTGTGGTCAATCGATGCTGGCCAGCCTATGATGCCGTCAGATTTACTATAGATTGCAGTAATGGGCTGTGTAATCGGTTTTTCAGCACGACGTTCCACCTCATCAGCAATCCAATCCATATTGAAACCACGAGCTCTGAAGATTGGTTCCACAGACGTATATTTTGGCCCACCCACCACGGGCGAACCAAGCGTAATCACTTGTAGAACATCGTGCTCTAACTCACGCGCTACTTCGCGCGCAATATATCCACCTAAACTCCAGCCTATTAGAATAACTGGGCTCTGCAATTTGGCAGCGCGCTGCTGCACACGCTCTATCGCTTTGTCGCATAGGTACGGCACCCCCGCTTCCCCCTTATAGTTATCACGTACAATATGTGCACTGTGTTCTACATCCCAGCGAGGATGCAGATCATCTAAAGTGTGAGGCAAATTCGCACCAGCCAAATTGACCCCGAGACCCCAGCCTTCAACACTGTAACCAAGGCCGCTTAAATAGCGCCGCAAAGGCCACAGCGCCTTGTCATCCGAACTAAAGCCTGGGAACAAGATAATGGGTGGAGAGTGCTTACCCCGCTGCTTGTCCTTCTTCTTCAACAAACTGTGTTCGGCAAAACTGAGCGCCAAGCTGCCTACATCAACCAAGGCACGAGCCTCTTTCAACAAGGCTAAACGGTTGGGTTTTCGTATTTCTCTTTTTTTCATAAATAACGGTTCAACTCATCATCACGAGACATTAATTGTTAATCCTCGTCGCTCTCGCTCGCAAGCTCTTCCGAGCTGAATTCAAACAAGACATCGGCTTCGTCAAAATATTCTTCGACCGATTGCGTGGAGCGAAACAGAAACGCAGGCGGCAACGTTAAGCTCTCAGCGTTGCTGTAGCTGTTCCAGAGTTGGTAATCCTCTTTAGCCCATTCACTAGAGTGGTTGAATACAGAGGTGACCAGAACTAGGCTAAACGCCCAGACAAAACGTTTTAGTGGGCTGAGGTGTGTCGCATAACTTAAAAAGCCGACAATAAATACCACAGCAATCGCGCTGAGCATTAACTCCCCAAGCGTGTCGCTAAGCTCGGGTAATTGCAAGTTGAAGCGCACAATTTGAAATAGAAAATCGAGCAGAATATAGGCAATTAGTGTGATCACCAAGATCAGCCAATGCGCCTTAAAGTTGAACTCGTTTCGCAACAACTTGCTGAGTAGCGCCATGCTTGTGGTTATAAACACCACCAATACGGCCAGAGAGCCAACGCTCATGGCGGCTTCGGCCAGGCCAAATTCTCGAGCGCTCGTCAACCAACTGCTCAACACTTCCAAGCAAACCAACAAGGCTGTAAAGCCTGCCAAAGAGGCGGCATTTCCAAAGCGCTCTAAGAATAAGTACCAAGCGGTACGTAAACTGGTAGGCGGCACCGGCGCGCTGGCATCAAAAATTTGAACCTGTGAGTCACCCAGTATTAAAGTTTGGCCCGCCTGCAAAGGCGTCGCGGCGCCACTCAATGACTTACCAGCAACGAATGTGCCATTTCGAGAGCCAAGGTCTCGAATCGTCAATTGACCGTCGACCAGCTGTAACTCTGCGTGCGCCGCATTAACGAAATTGTCATCAAGCAATACGTCACTATTCCATCCGCGACCAATCACCACTGGATCTTGGCCTAACTCAATGCGTTGAATCCGTCGCTCGCCCTTATGTGTGACTCGAATGACCAGATTCATAGGACACGCTCCGTAAACTTGGTGTTCAAGGCTCTAATTTGGTCTGGCTCAGCACCAGACACTGAAAGATGGGCCTGAAAACTATTTTGAGATCCAATGCTCTCGACAGTCATCAAGCTGTCAAACAAACCACGTAGTTTCTTGTGTGCTCGGATACAGGTGTTAATTCGATAATATTGGCCATCTGGCGGTGCGTCTAAAAATCCTGTTTCACATTTGAAGTTCGTCGCGTTCTCATAGTTGGATCGGTTATCCGCTCCCATATCTGGATTGAGCGAATACGCAAATTGAAAACTATTCAGTTCAATGCTGTCTTGCTGGCTGAACGAAAACAATAGATGCCCAATATTTAAGCGACTCGAAAGATAAACATCGTTTGCAGCCTGACAACTTTTAGAGGCCCAATCAACATTGCGCTCAGTTTGATCAGAATTGGTATCCCCCCAACACTGAAAGTCTTTACGAATCTCTCCAAACAAATCTCGGCCCGCGAAGGACTCAATTGCCCAATCGGCATCAATTAATGACTTCAAACGATCGCGCTGCCACGCTTTAACTTGATTCGCGAGTTCGTCTTGGTAGCCATCAGGTTCGAGGGTCTCGCCGCGGTCTATCAAATGACGAAGCTTATCAACCGGAATCAAAAAACTCAGCTGACTACCAGCCGTTGCCACATTGACACCCACTACTTTCGCGTCGGCGTTGAGCGTTGGACCGCCGCTCATGCCCGGGTTCAAACTACCAGAAAACAACAATTGATCATTGTAGCTGTGGGCAACTAAGCCGTTATTAAAGCCTTGAACAAGGGTTACCCCAAAGTCTCGTGGGTTGCCCAGTGCATACACTAGGCCACCCTTGGATTGTTCTGTAGCAGACTCAAACCCATCGGCTTCAGCTAACTGAAAATATTGCTCTGAAGGGTTTTGAATCCGCAGCAGTGCGAGGTCGTTGATCGCGTCAAAACTAAGCAATTGCAAAGGACCAATCTCACCCGCGTTGGAACGGTACTCCACCACATGCTTATCAGGTGCTTGTACAAAATCCGAGACAACATGATAGTTAGTCGCGATTAGACCGTCTGCGGAAACCTGAAATCCAGAACCAATCGAAGATTTACTACCAGCTTGTGGGCTGGATACTCGAATTTGATAAAGTTGCTCGTAGTACTGCGAAAACTCAACTGGAGTGGTTTGCGCAGCCGCATTAAAACTTGAACCCGTAAAAAGCAAATGAGCCAATACTACGCCCGTTAAAAGTCGATGAAGTGCTGAATCTAAAGAGGCTGAGTTATCAAACATAGGAACCAAGTTGTATTGGGGGTTATTCTAAAAAATTGTGGTTTTCGAATAGCGGTCGTTTTACCACTCTGCGACACTGCCATCTTCATGACGCCATAGAGGGTTCTTCCAGTCACTGCCTTTGGCTGCCATCTCTGTGAGGAACTCTTCATTTATTTCCACACCTAAACCAGGTTTTGGAAGCGGCTTGATGTACCCGTTTTCAATCGAAAAATCGTCTTTATTGAGCACGTAGTCGAGCACCTCGGCACCTTGATTGTAGTGAATGCCCATGGATTGCTCTTGCAAAATGGCATTGTGCGATACGAAATCCACTACCAAACAGGCCGCCAATGCAACCGGACCAAGCGGACAGTGGGGAGCGAGAGCAACATCGTAGGCCTCAGCCATACCAGCTATTTTTAGACATTCCGTGATACCACCAGCGTGCGACAAATCCGGTTGAACGATACCTAAGCCGCCCTCTTCAAATACGCGCTTAAATTCAAATCGACTGAACATGCGCTCACCGGCGGCTAGAACGATACTGGTTGATGCGTTCAACTTGGCATATTGCTCAGCTTGCTCAGCAAGTACTGGTTCCTCAACAAACAAAGGACGATACGGCTCAAGTTCGCGCAGCAGAACTTTTGCCATTGGCACACTAACGCGACCGTGAAAATCCAATCCAAAGTCGACCGAATCGCCCAGTTCAGTGCGGATTCTATCGATCCTCTGAACCACTTGATCAACCGCTTTGTAGCCATCGACAATCTTTAAGCGACCACATCCGTTGAGTTTAAAGGTATCCCAACCAGACTCCATAAGGCGACGCATATGCTCAACTTCTTCTGAGGGGTCGTCACCACCCACCCAAGAATAGGTCTTCATTTTGTCGCGTACCAAGCCTCCCAATAGCTCGTACACTGGCTGACCTAAAACCTTGCCCTTGATATCCCACAAAGCTTGATCGATGCCTGCAATCGCTGACATTAAGATAGGTCCGCCTCGATAGAATCCACCACGATACAGGGTCTGCCAAATGTCATTAATACGCGAAGGGTCACGGCCGATTATGTAAGGCGATAGCTCATTCACTGCCGCGGCAACTGAATCGGCTCTGCCTTCGATAACAGGCTCACCCCAGCCGGTGATTCCTGCGTCCGTATCGATGGCTAAAAATAACCACCGTGGTTGTACAGAGTAGAGCCGAATGCCAGTAATTTTCATCTTTAGAACCTGTTTAAAAAAGCCAATAGAGCCTTAGAGAGTAAGTGTCGCCTGCCTGAGCGAAGCATTTTCGCATAGGTTTAGGCTTGGAATTCGCAAATTCGACCATATAAATTAAATTCAAGGAAATATTGGAGGTTGTTATTATGAGCGAAAATTATCAAAGTAAATCGGCTTGGACGCGTGTTTTATTTGTAGTCTTATTCTGGATCGTTTTTTACGTTACACAATTTGTTTTGGCGGCCGTGGTCGTAGCCCAATGTGCGTTCAGAATTCTCACAGGCGACGTTAACCACAACTTATTGAAGTTTGGCGATATGCTTTCAAAATACGTCCATGACATTCTACGCTACGTTACGTTCAATACAGATCAGAGGCCGTTTCCGTTTGACGAGTTCCCTAAGTCTGATTTGGTCGTACCGCAAAGCAACCCTCAAACATAATTGTTATTGAGGTAGAAGACCGCTTCACAGCAAGCTTAGGAAAAGCCGCATCCTTGAGGTGCGGCTTTTTTATGTGCGCTTCAAAAAAGTTTTGAATCCGTGTTAATGTGTTAAAAAGCGACAAACAGTTTACTTTGACCATGACAAACGAACCAAGCAAAACCCAAATCAAAACTTACGTTAAACAGTGTGTTGTCACTCTGATAACGTGCTGCGTATGCGCCGTAGCAGTAGCGCAAGACCACATCGGATACACTTCAGGGCACGGTGCGCTGCAAGTTTTTGACGATCAAGGCATGGCAAGCGCGCCACAGTGGGTTCAAATATGGATTGGCATAATGGCCATCAGCTTTATTTTAGGTCTTGTATTCGTCAAGAACCACAAGCCCGCTCGATGGGTAGTGGGCGGTTTTGCCGCCACCATTGTGGTTGTTCAGTTTGGGTTTTCAGCGTTTGGGCTCACTCCTCTATCGGGTCTAATCGCGCTAATGCATCTCATTTTGTGGTGCCCGGGCCTTTACCTGCTGGTTAAAGAACGAGCGTTTCGAGTCTCGCTAAACGCCTACTCAGTGTGGGCTGGCTGGATGATCGCTGTGATCCTGTTCTCGTTTTTCTTTGATATCCGCGATGCCGCGATCTACTTACACCACGTTTTTCTAGCCGCGGCCTAATCCGGCGGGAAGATGGACTCAGCTCACTAGGCTAATTTTATTAGTCGCCGCTATTAGTCGACACTTTCTAGCAGCCACTTTAAGTAGGACTTAATCACGCTTGCTACACCCGTCTATCGATCGAAGCCTAGCGGGTTATTCGCTCTCAGATTGGTTGCGAGTATTCATATCAACACCGCCGAGAAAGCTTTCTTTAGGCGTGTAGTTGATCCAATCAATCTCGCGGCGAATCTTGCCTTGCTCATTGAACTCTAAAATGATTACAAAGCGCCACGGTCCGTGCGGCTTCTGGTCGTAACTGAAGGGCTGAAATGCTCCTTGAGCAACAACGCGTGAGCCCTGTGCGGTCATCGATGATATTTCCAAAGCCGGCCTACCCTCTGCCAAGTAAAACTTTGGATCGCTCCAATTTAGAAAAGCCCTTATGTCCGCTTTATTGTGTGCGTAGTGACCGTAAATCATATCCTCTAGCACGGCCGCGTCATCGTAGAAATCCATGAGCGCTTCGAAGTCCTGTCGTTCAGCGTACACCTCAAAAAAACGCTGAGCTATTTCAATCGGCTGTTCGCCGAGCGAAGGAAGTTTTATCGGCATTGAATTGCAGGCGCTCAGTGTGCCGCTCGCTAAAACTATACAGAATAGACGGCGAATCCGCGAGAAGCCCAAATAAGCCCAACCTGCCTTTTGCTTAAAGTTCATTGCTAACCGTATTTGATTCAAAGAGATTCCACTATAACAAAAACCGATATTACTCGACTGCTAACTCTCAAGCGCCAGCCCACAAGAACAAAACTCTTACTTGGTACGCTGCTTGATTATCTAAAGTTTTGGTTGTCCGCTGGGTCTGGCTGACTTGCCTGGCTCGCTCTGGTGGAATAACTCGCGCGACCTAGTGCAGCTTCGCCCGATCGCTGTGCACCTGCGGCTGCACCAGAAACCCGTTGCTCATCACCCGCTTCGCCATTAGTTCTGGATTGCCCTGTAACCCACTCTACTGCTCTATCGCTGGCCTGATAAACAAGCGCAAAGGATTTATGCACTAAAGCAACCAGTATCATTACCTCCACAACAAACAAGGTTGCAAAGCTCAGTAAAGAGGACACTTCTACCCGACTCGCCAGTAAGGAGGCACTGTAAACATCAAACGTCATCACCGCAAATTGGGCCGCAATTGCCATTAATGCTCCACCTGCCAATAGTCCGATCACCATAAGCGGTGGTCGAATCGCAAGGTTTAGCAACAGCACATAACCCTGCTTCGAGGCATCCGAACTCAAGCCTGACCCATTGGGTAGCGCGTGTGATGCCGCCCAAAGCGGTGCCGCGATGAGAGACTGTAAAATCAACGAGAGATAAGCGATTACCGAGAAAGTCCAAACGATAAAAGGAATCGCAGGTATGTAGTACATCAAGGTTAGACCGGCCAAAAACAATACGATCATAATGTAGTTCGCGAACGTACCGAGCTCACCTTCTAGCTTTTGATCTGGCGCTCTCGAAGACCCGAGTGCCCCGGACACTCGCGTTAGCATCTCGCTCACTTCATCATCTTTGTCGGAGCGATTTATCTTGATACCGGGCATGCGCGCTTCACTCCAATACGCCGAAGTAAGCGTCACCATAGTACTGCCAAGTTGTTGCAAACCACTTAGAGGGTCGCTCTCAAGCGCAAACAAAGCCGAGCCATCTGCGCTCTTACCATTGAGGTGGAGCTGTGAATGACCAGCCAAATAATCACCAAGTGTTCCCTCGCTGCCAAGTACGCCAGCCATTTCGCGCTGGCGAATGGCTCTTTCGGTAAGCGCACCGGAAGTTTGAACCAACTCGCTCGACTTTAATTGCACCAAAGACTGTGCCCTTTTTAGATGCCCATAAATACCCAAGCGGTTTTCAATTGACTTACTCAGATCAAGCGGCAAGCTATCGAGCGTGGCCTTTGCGTAGGAAAGGTTGCGTTGATTTATTGCAGCCAGCGTCATGTACCATTGACCTAGAAACGCGAAACCATTTTGCTCGATAGAGTTCACTAGCTCATTGCCTGCCGCAGCTCGCTGTTTGTCAGTTTCTATTTTTCTCAAACGCTCCTTCAGTGCCGTTCGTAAGCCTTGCTCGTATTTCAATGCAGCCTCAGCTACGTCGGCACTATTGACGGCTCGATCTTCAATCAGACGCACCGCCACATAATCAAGATCGCTTTTTAGAGAACGCAGCGCAGCAAATTGTTGCTGACACATTTTCAAGGTGTCGGGTAATTGATCAGGACAGGTTATTAAATAGGCCCCGCAAGCCGCCTCGCCTTGACCCGAGTATGCGTCGCCATTGAACGACCAACGATGCACGTAGAGCCCATTGGCGACTTCCTCCGTGTGTTCCGCCACAATCTGGCCTGCCGCGCCTTGCGAAGAATGGTATTCGCGAAGATTAAAGTAGTTATGACACACGCTGGTGTAGAGCATCTGCTCGGCCACGCCATTCACCTGTGACGCGATTGGATCAGTAAAACCGCCTAACTCAAAGTTTAAATACTCAACACTATGATTGGCCATAGTGTTTGCGAGCCCGACGCTAAAACTAACCACCAAAGAAAGGATCAGAACTTGCAGCAAAGAAAAACCTTTCACAATCGGTACCAGTAAGGCTGCAGCAAATGCTGCCCGTAAAGGCACCCAGATAGAACCCTTAGGCCCCATCACTTGTCCCGTTCGTGCGGTATCAGCGATCGCAGTCGCCGCGAGCAAAAACAAGATCCCAACCGTAACCAACGCCACCGCCGCATTGAAGATACCAAACAGTATGCCCAAAACGCTGCCGAAACTGCCGTCTTCAACCCCAGTTCCAATTAAGTTCGTCCAGCCCACGCCGAACAGTTCTATCAACATTGCGTCCATGCAAGTTCCTATTTAGTTTAGTCGCACGAATGCCTGCTCTAGGCGCGTTTCATAGAACCCCTCTACCTGCTTGGCAAAACCCAAAGTTGCGATATAGCGCAGATCTTTCATTGCCTCGTACTGCTTGGAAAGAATGTAATTGGACTTGCCAACTTCGCCGATCAAAATACGCATCAACTCTGTGCCGCTGTACGCCGAATTTCGAATGGCGGCTTGATTGCCAAAGCTCGAATGGCCGATTGCTTTGATTAGCGCAGACTCGCTGGTTTTCTCGCCATGCACATATTCGTCTGGATCGATACCCGCACCTTCCAATACTCGTCGCACATAGTCGCCCGCGTCCAAAACCGGCGCGTTACTTAAAATGGAACGAGCTAGAGTGTCTTCAATTATTGAACCATGAGCATCGCGCTCTCGCTTTAGTTCGCGATAATAACGAGTCCGGTCATTCTCTTTTTCGTTCGCTTTTGCAGGGGCGGCAGGAAACACTACACTCTGACTCAGCACATGGGTTAATACAGGAACATGAGCCAGCTCCGCCTCATTTAGAGTCTGTTGAGAAGAAAAGTACCGGCCTAGATCCAGCCCTTCAGGAACATACTCCTCCATTATTCGGCGTCGCAAAGCCGGTGAGCGAGTATTACTATTGATCTCCTTGCTGAAGAGTTTGGTTTTTAGTAACACTTGTCGGTTTTGCGCATTAGCGTTGTCAGTTTTGCCTGCGCTTTCCTCAACCTCGAAGCAATGATCAATAGCGATGGTTCCAAACGCGTCATTGATATCGCGCTTTAAATCAAAGCTTGATTGTTTTGAGACACGCGCATGCCCCTCATACACGAGCGTCTCAAAGCCCGACTTATTGGTCGTTTGTAGGTCCAGAAAATGCTTTGTATTACTCGTGACTAAAGCGCCGATGGCGTTACCCAAGTCATCAGTTTTCTTAAGTAAGACAAGCAGGCTTCCGTTAACCAAAGTAACAGCTGACTTAACACAGACATCGCACAGTGCATAAGCTGGCCGAGTCTCGAAAAGAAGCGTAAACAGTAATGCAAGCGAGCAGAGCGACCTACGCAAAATTAGCTTTTTTGCAAGGCTCATAGCATCACCCTGATTTCAAATAGTTCGTCTAGCTTGTAAACGTATTCGCCTTCAGGGATCGCATCTGATATATCTTCAAATGCTTCCTCAGCAAACTCCTGAATCTCACTGCAAATGCCTTCTATGATTCGCTTTTTTGCTAGTTTCAGTAAGGCTTGCAAGGTGAGTGTTTTGATATAGATCGAGGGATTCAGCAATGCCATAAAGGCATTGACCTCGCTGAGCGCTTCAATACATTTGCCGTAAAGCTCGTTTGATTGGGGGACCGACTCAGACAATAAGCTTTCTAAGTCCAAAGTATTGAGCTCTGTGAACGCGTCTTTGCCAATAGTACGCGCCGCAAAATAGGGACTGCCCTCTCGGCACGGCTCGCCTGTATGGCTTCTCGTGCGAGCGCTACCCGTGCCAAACAACCGGTCGGTTGCAGACGTTAAGCTAGACACTCCAATGCTCTGGGCCGTTGCCGGCATAGCGATTCCAGCCAAAAGGAAAAGCAATAGGTAAACCAATAGAAAAATATTAAGTGCTCTCATGAAATCCGTTTCTTGAGTAGAGCCAACACTCCTGCAATGAGAAAATGTCGGCTGTCACAATCTTTAGAGCCTCATTGTTAGCGAGGCCTAGCATCTAAAGCAAGCCTTAAAACTCCCCAAACTCGGCAATTATCAGTATACTGTTTTAATTTATAGTACTGTTTATTTATACACGTGTATGGTGACACTGCCTCCCCAATACTATTTGCAACACGGTAAAGAAGTTTTCGACTATCTCGAAAACCATTGCGCGCATCTACTCGACGCACCCGCACGGGCCTATGTGAGTGGTTTTAGCCAGCTAAACCACGACGAACAATGCATGCTGATTCGATTGTGGTCTCGTAAACCACGCTTTTTAAAGCGTGAGAGCCTCCAATACGACGAGATCAATGCCCCCCAACACTGTCTAAACTCATTGATGGAACAAGGCTTTGCAGAACCTGTAAACCTAATGACCGCGCATGAGTCCTTGTTTCATAACCTCTGTAAGCCAGAGATTTTAAGCATTCTTAAAGAGCTTGGTGTACCCGCCAAAACCAGCACAAACAAAACAACTCTGATAGAGATGTGCGTCGCTTGGCGTAGACAAAATGCTGATGCGGGAGCACAACCCCATATCCTTCAAGACTATGTTGAACGTTCACAGCAAAGCACGATTGATTATTTGTTGTTTCTGTTCTTCGGAGACTTAGGTAATCGGTTCCAACGGTTTGCAATGCGCGACCTAGGTGTCATGCGTACCAAACGTGTTGGTTCTCGATACTCTAAATCCAGATCAACTAACACCTCACAAGCTAACACTGCACAACAAGCATCTCGGTTTTATGATTTATCAGAGGCTAAGCATGAGTTCCAATGTCACCGCTATTTACGGGAGCTCAAAGACGGCTGCATTAACCCACCCGAAGCCTCACAGTTTTTGCGCGACAATGCTGACCATAGCAGTGCCGTTCGAGACAAACTTATTTTAAAACTTGGAGAGCACTTACTTCCAATTCAAAGCGACGCTGCTCTCGGCGTTTGGCAGCTGAGCGATCAAGCCGATGTATTACAAAAAAGACTTCGTTTGCAGTACAAGAATGGCGAAAAGGATTTCGTTAAAAAAGAGCTCGAACGCTTACAAGAAGAAAGCTTAAGCGCGTCAGCGGAAGTCTTCGTTAACGATTTTTACGCTCGAAAATTCCAGGGCGAACGCCGCAGCGTTTACACGCAGATGCTCAAACAAGCAGAAGCGTCGATTGGTGTAGATGAAGTTTATCTAAAGGCACCAGAACAAGGTGTCATCGACCACTATCTACGTGCAGATCTCCACGCAGAGTTCGTCGAAAACAAACCATGGCGGGCTTTATTCTCCCTGATTTTTTGGGACCTGTTGTTTGAACAAGCCGGCGCACAAGCAAATGAGTTTGACCGTCTTCCGCTCGCCTTACAACGTGGCACGTTTTACGCAGACAACAGATTGGCGATTGAATCACAACTGAAAAAACTTGCTGAAAACGACAGATTGGCTAAGCACGTAACCCGAATGGCGGTTTTGAAACACGGCTATCCAACAGGCTTATTTCAATGGAGTGAACGCTTACTCGCAACTCTGCTCGCCATTATTAAACATGCACCAAAGGGGGCAATTGCTGCTCTTATGAGACGCATGGCGAAAGACTATAAACGAACCAAAGACGGCTACCCAGACATTCTAGTAATCGAGCATGGCGTACTGCGATTTGAAGAAATCAAAGCACCTGGCGATGTTATTCGACCTAACCAGCTAGTCAGTATTAACCGCCTTCAAAAAGCTGGGTTTGACGTACGGATCCGCCCGGTTCATTGGACCACAGATCCGAATCAGGTCTACGCTGTGGTGGATATTGAAACCACCGGCGGCAGACAGTCCGGTAATGCCATTACGGAAATTGCCGTAGTTAAAGTGAAAGGACAAGAGATTATTGGCGAGTGGTCCACCTTAGTTAAACCCAATCGCTTAATTCCTCGGCACATAACGCACTTAACCGGTATCACTAACGCTATGGTCGAAAGCGCTCCGTTATTTGCCGAAATTGCAGATGAGCTACGCGAACAACTCGAGGGATGTGTGTTCGTCGCTCACAATGTGGGTTTCGACTACGGGTTCATAAAAGCGGCCTATCAAGCGATAGACCGGCGTTTTAGCATGCCTAAGCTGTGTACGGTACGCAGCAGCCGCAAAGCATTTCCTGGCTTAGCGTCATACAGCTTAGGTAACTTGGTTGCGCATTTCGACATTGATCTGGACAACCATCACCGAGCCCTAGACGATGCTCGCGTAACAGCTCATTTACTCAGGCTTATACAAGAACAAAGCGTTAGCATTAGCGGTAAGGTTGCCGCACCAACTATTTCTTAGTCAGCGCGTAAGCCAAGAAGCCAGCAAGAACGGTTGGCACTGCAGCCGCAAACTGCATAGGCGCGTGCAATGCAGACAATAAGGCAAACCCCACTGTGCAAACAATAAAAACAGCGGGAGCAAGCGGATAGAGTTTTGAATCAGGCCGCTCCCCCAGGCGAATGTGCCGTACAAATAAACTACTGACCGCCAGTGCTAAACACAAAGACAGTGTCAGTCCGAGGTAGGACATCAAGTCTCGCAAATCGGCAATCAAGATCAGCGCCAGCGCACTGCACACTTGCAAAACAATTGATGCGCGCGGAGGATTGCCTTGGCTCGCCATAAACAGTTTTGGCAGAGCCCCATCTTCAGCCATCTTGGCGTACACCCTGGGGCCCGCCAACACCATTGCCGTAATCGATGTGAGTAGTGATACCGCGATGACTAACTGCACCACCCAAACGCCGATATCCCCAGACAAAGAACGCGCTGCAACTAAGGCCACATCTGCTCGTCCAGCCAAGTCTGAAGCGGGCGCGGAATACAGCATAATGGCATTGACTAGAACACATAAGACCAGAGTCGCAAGTGTTCCGTAAATCATACCTAAAGGCACTACCCGCTTAGCATCGCGAACTTCGCCCGCCACATACGCCGCTGCGTTAAAACCAGAATAACTTAGCGATATCCAAACTAAGCTGTTGGCGAACGCAAACAAGCTGAACGTGGTCAGTTGTTCGGCGGAAGACACCGCTGGCTTACTGAGAAGTTGCACACCCGCCCAAATAATAATGCTGAAGAGAATAAGCATCATTAAGGCAACGATCAGTTCGTGTGCCCTTGCCCCAGTTCTAACTCTTACGATGTGTACGACGCCTGCCAACAAGGTAACGGAAATGGCCAATGCATCTGTAGGCAAACTTGCCAAACTGGGCAGCGACGCCACGGTATAGGACTCAAACGCCGTGGCCGCGAACGCGATTGCGCCCGGAAAGCCGGCTAACAAAGAAATCCAGCCAGCCACATAACCGGCCACTGGATGGATAGACCGGGATAGATAAAGGTACTCGCCGCCCGACTCACTGATACCGCGAACCAACATTCCATACGACGCCGCGCCACACAGGGCAATGAGCCCGGCCGTAAACCATGCCGCCATAACCCATTCGCGAGAACCTAAATCGGCCAATGCGAAACCCGACGTTGTGTAAATGCCAGCACCAACTGCATTGCCAACGACCAGCGCTACCAGTGTCCATAGGCCAAATACTGGCTTTGATGTGGGCATTCGATTACTCATGCTAGATAAAGAAAACGGGGGCCTAGCTCGATCTGCTGTAGCGTTTTATATCGTTCAACAGAGCTTCACTGGCAGTGTTTAAGAATTCGACATTGCGAGCCGGAATTTGATCGATATCTTCAGTTTGATCTACCGCCCAAGCAACACTGCTTTCGCGCAGGATGTGGAGTGTTGGATAGGGCGCACGATTAGTGTAGTTCGAAGCATCTTCGGCGCTCGCGTCTGCAAATTGATAATCAGGATGAAAACTGGCGATCTGAAAGCGATCTGAAAAACCCAGTTCTTTTAGGAGCAGGTCAGCTGTATCTAAAAACTGATTGAATTCTGCAAAGGGGCGCAACGCGTTTTGCAGGATCAGCAGTGTCGTTTCAATACCCGAGTCCTTCTCAAGAAGCTGTAATTCGCGCTCCAAACAAGACAGCAAATACTCATCCGCGCCGCCTTCGTATTCAACCAATCTGACTTGCTCGCGCGCTAAGGCCGGTCCTGCAAAAGGGCAAAAATCATGTTTAATCACAACCTGTTCAAGCCACTTTCGTACTGCCGTCGAAGGAGTGGATGCGGCGGGTGCCTTATTCGGCTCCACTTCAGACTCCAAAGGCTTACTCACTCGCGTTCTGCTTGCTGATTTTAAGTTCTACGCGGACCAAGAACTGTAGGGCTTTGCGCCACTCTGGCGACAGCTCTAGAGCTTTTTGGTAATCGCTTTTAGCCGAGCGCAAATCGCCGACGGCCTCTTTCACTAATCCTCGATTAACGTAGGCCACGTGCACGCGCGGCATGCCGAGCGCTATTGACTGATCGTAATATTCAATAGCGGTTTGGTACTCACGTTGAATGAACTTGAGATTGCCACGGTTCGCGTACACTTCTCCACTCGGCCCACCAATTGACTCCGCTCTTTGATAGTCTCTGGCCGCCGCTTGATAGTCTTCTTGAGCCGCGTACAAGATCCCTCGATTAACATAGGTGGCAACGCGATCGCGCTGCTTAAGACTACCGTGGTTCAAAGCTCGGTCGCATTGCGCTACATCTTCTTGGCTAACGAATCGCATCGTTGCGGCAGATTCAGCCGCTCGGTGACAGTTCTTCGCGGCGCTATTATCGCCCAAAATAACCATCCCCTGTGCGTAGACCAAGCCAGAAAAACTAAAACCAAAGAGCATCAACACGCCTGTTCTAAAAGTTTTCATAAACATGCTACCGGGAAAAAGTTAAAACCACAGTCACTAATGGGTTTTGCCATACTAAATCAAAACCGTACGTAACAGTATTAGTTCAATTGACGCAAAGACTGTAGTGGAGGAACCGAAATAATGGGTCGGCTACGCAACAAACCAAGCGTACCGATTAACAGCACACCCGCACCCATGCCTAGAAGCCACAGCGTTGGATGCCAGCTCGGCTGCATATCAAAGACCATAGTCTGCATAAAATAGAGCACGACCTCAGCACCAACACTCGCAATGAGCCCAGCAATCAGGCCCAAGGTAGCGAACTCGACCGCCAACGCGCCAAACACGACTTTTTGCGAGCTACCCAGTGTGCGTAAAATTGCATTTTCGCGTAGCCGCTCATCAAAGGAAACAGCAATAGCCGCAAACAGTACCAGTGCGCCGCAGGCCAATACCAAGAGCAAGATCATTTCTAGACCACGAGTTACTTTGTCAATTACTGAACGAATGCGTTCAATAATATCGCCGAGCTGGAGCACCACTGCGGTGGGAAATTGCTTAACCATGGTGGTTACAAATTCTGACTCGCGTTGCACTACGCTCTCACCGCGTTCCTTTGCAGTCGGGTCTAGAACACCGCTCAACCAATTGGGTGAAAATCTATCCAAAGTCCCTGGCGAAAAGATGATGTAGAAGTTTGGCGTCATCGACTGCCAGTTGACGGTTCGGATACTGGTTAAGGTAGCGGTGAACGGAATACCGCCAACGCTAATCTGTAATTCGTCACCCAACTCAACGCCGATCTCCTCAGCGACGTCTTGTTCCATCGACAGCATCGCGGAGTTTTCATCGTAATTTTCTCCCCACCAAGTACCCGCGGTCACAACGTTCTCTACAGGTAACTCAGCAGTTTGAGTAAAATTGACCTCGCGCGCTAAGCCGTCGCTCTTTGCCAACTCTTCTGGCGTCAATATTTTGTCGTTAATAGCGACCACGCGACCACGCACCATCGGGTACCAGGTACTTTGGCTCACACCACTTGCATCGAGCGTAGCTTGAACTTCGGCTAAATCTTGATCTGCCACATTAAAAACAAAGTGCGTTGGCGTGTCCTCAGGCAGCTGTGCCTGCCATTCCGAAATCAAATTTGTGCGTAAGCCGGTCACGACTAGCAGCAATAACAGCGTGGTCGAAAAACCAATCAACTGCACCATTGTTTGACCACGTCGACGCCAAAGATTGGCTAATCCAAGCCGCACATAACTGCCGCGCCAATTGCCCATTCCGCGCACCAAACGCAAGAATTGCAGTGCGAACAAACCGCTAACCGCGAACAAGGCAAACATACAGCCGAGAAACAACAAAGCAATGACAATACTACCGCTGTACCAAAACGCGAGTAATAGCAGCGCCCCAATACCAAACGACAAACGAGCACCCTGACTCATCAGCGAATCTGGAATATCGCGGCGTAAGACTCTTAAAGGTTCTATTGCTGGTAGATGCCAAAGTGCCGGTAGTGCGAACCCTAGTACACAGACCACGCCGGTTGCAGCTGAGACTAGCCAAGGCCTGAGGCTCGGCTCGGGCAAGTCTGCACCAAAGAACTCTCTAGCAACTTCAAGCAAAAACCAATGTGCCAGCCAGCCGAAGAACAAACCCAAGCTCGTCGCAATCAGTGTTAGCGCACTCAATCGAATAAACTGGCTTTGACGTATGCGCCTAGCTGACTGGCCCCAGGCTTTCACTAGAGCCACTTGGTCAATCAAACGGCTGGCATAACGATGACTCGCAAGAGCCATGGCAAGACCCGCCAATAAAACACCAATCGTTCCGCTGAGAAGCAAAAAAGAACGACCGCGCTGCAAGGCAGAACCGAGCTGCTCTTCCTCGTTCTCAGCTGTTTCTAAACGTACATGTGATTGGAGATGACTTTCACCCGTATCCAGTTGATTGAACCAATCTAGATATTGCTGATTCGCCGTATCGCTGCCTGCGAGTAACAAACGATAGTTTATTCGGCTACCGGGTCGAATGAGTTGCGTGCCCTCTAGATCGGCGAAATTCATCATCACACGGGCCGCCGCGGATGAAAAACCGCCGCCACGATCGGGCTCATTCGCTATTAACTTTGTGATGGTAAACGTTGAATAGCCCACGTCGAGCGAGTCGCCCACTTCAATATCCAAAATTGTTAACAAGCGTGGCTCAACCCAGACCTCACCGACGGGCGGCCCTGATTCTGAAAATTCTACCGCTGTGTCTTCAATCGAATTAACCAACTCGAGCTGACCGCGCAACGGGTATGCCGGTTGTACGGCCTTGATAGCCGCTAAATGATTCGCTTGGCTGTCGGGGTTACTTGAGAACAGCATTGATACAAACGTGGCCGTTCGAGCGGTCTGCATAGTTAGCTCGTTCGCTTTCTCTTGATAGCTGGAGTCTATCTCTAAACCACTTCTGACCGCCATGTCTGCGGCAAGAAAAGCACTGATTTGCTCATTCAGGCCGCGCTCAACTCTATCGGCCAATAAACTGACTGCAGTCACCACCGCAACAGCCAACACCAAAGACCACACAATTAGGCCAAGCTGACCACCGCGCCAATCGCGCCAGAGCAGTTTAAGATCTAAAGGCATAGTGCTAGTCCACCACTCGACCATCATCGATGGTGACGATCCTCGCACAGCGCTCTGCTAAGCGTTGTTCATGCGTGACCAAAACCAGCGTAGTGCCACTTTGAGCATTGAGACTGAACAGTAAATCGCTGACTGAGCCACCCGTATTTTGATCCAGATTTCCGGTTGGTTCGTCTGCAAACAATATTTTAGGTTCGCATGCGAACGCTCTGGCGATAGCAACGCGTTGCTGTTCTCCGCCTGATAATTGTTTCGGGTAGTGGGTTAAACGCGAACCCAAACCGACTTGCTCTAGGAATTGTTTAGCTGTTTGAGTCGCACCCTTTCGGCCTGCCAGTTCAAGCGGCAAAGCCACATTCTCTAATGCCGTCAGACTACCCAATAATTGAAATGTTTGAAAAACAAAGCCAACCAGTTCGGCACGAACTTTTGCTCGCCCCTCCTCATCCATCGCAGTGATGTCGTGCTCACCAATCCAGATTGATCCCGAGCTGGGGGTGTCGAGACCGGCCATCAAACCTAAGAGTGTTGATTTGCCTGCTCCACTCGGACCGATAATCGCAATGCTCTCACCTTGCTCAATCGACAAGCTGACATCGTTCAAAATTGTCAGCTCAACGTCCGCTGTTTTAACTACTTTGCTGATGTTTTTAACTTGCAAGATGGCAGGTGCCGCCTCATCTTGCTGGGCTGGAATTGCTTGGGCGTGTGACATAAGAAAGTTGGAAAGTGAATTAACAAACGGAACTGCTTCTTTAAGCACGCCATAATACGAACACGAGGTGCAGAAAGCGTCAGAGAAAGCGCTTTATTGCTAATGCTTAAGACGGCGCTAACGAATTCCTATTTATGGCGCATAACGAACTCGGTGCCAAATTTCGGCGCATTTAGGATATGAGCGAGCACAGACCATAAAAAAAGGGCTGCAATCGCAGCCCTTTTTTGCTTCATGAGTTTACTTGCTTAGAAGTTAGCTCTGAAACTTACACCGAAGTAACGCTCTGCGTCACGCGGAATTTGATAACGGAAGCCGTCACCACTATAGGTAGTCGCATAACTTTCGTCGCCAAGGTTCTTACCGATCAAAGTGACACGGTATTTATCCTCTTGGAAAGAAAACGCGACACTTGCATTGAACAAATCATAGTCTGGCAAGAGCGCTGCAGGATTTTGAGTACCATTATTGCTCGGTAGATCAGAGAACTGCTCATCCATATGTACGAATGAGCCGTTGAAGATCACATCCATATTGTTCATTGGCAATACGTAGTTAGCATTCAGCGTGTACTTGAGGTCTGGTGAGAAAGGAACATCCAATCCGCTACGATCTGTACAAGCACCTGGTGCTACGCCAATTGGGCAATTGAAGCGATCAATTTCCGCGTCGATCTTAGCGAAACCACCAGAAAGTTGGAGGTTTTCAGTTGGCTGCCAAGTAAAATCAAGCTCAATACCTGATGTTGACACATCGCCTGCGTTAGTAAGACGAGTAATAGTCGTGCCATCGCGGGTATCAAAGTTATTTGCTTGGAAGTTGGAAATATCAGTGCTAAAAATCGCAACATTAGCAAATAGATTATCACCCGTGAACTTGTAGCCTAGCTCCAATGACGTTGAAGTTTCCTCAGCGATCGGCAGAGTGTCGTTGTCGCCCATGTTGTAGAAAACATTGAACGCAGGACCTTTGTAACCTTCAGAAAAAGTCGCGTAGGCCATACCTTTCTCGTTCACTTCCCATTGTAGACCCAACTTGCCCGACGCATCTGTTGCTTCGGTTTCGTTAGCAAAGTTGGTATTTAGGAATACGCTACGTACACCAACACCACGGCGTCCGAATGGATCGTTGTTGGTACGACGATGCGTGAAAGACACTTTATCGTCGGTATAGCGAGCACCAAAAATCAACTTAAGGTCATCAGTAATATCAACTTCACCTTGTCCAAAGAACGCAAGGTTGTCGAACTCAGTATCCATAATCGCTGTTGCTGCAACGATGTCATTAGCCAAACACGTCAAACCTGGGTTTGCCGCCAAAATTGGCGCATTGTTTGGATGAACTTGGCAACTTGCGTCACGACGGAAACTTCGATCTGACTCGATGTTCCAATAGAACATACCGGCCTGCCATGTAAGCGGGCCATCATCAGGAGAGGCAATGCGTATCTCTTGCGAGAACTGATCCCAAGATTGAATACCAATGTCATGCAGCTGGAAGAAAGTTGATGAAAAATCCACTGGTGTTGCAAAATCACCTGCATTGGATGTGAAGTCACCTTCGCGGATTTCGGTGTTGTCCCACTCGCGACTGGCTGTAATCGACGTCAAGGTGTAATCACCTAATTGAGCATCGACTTGAATAGACAAAGCTTGGTGATCATCCATAGTGCGAGTAGTCAGATCATGGTCAACCAAGCGTTGGCTAAGATCGATATCCGCCACCCCGTTCACAATACCGGCGCTATTTGGTTGCGCTGGAGAAGCTGGGTTACGTCCACTTGGAAGCAATTCTAGGTCAGCACAACAATTGTCATCAGCTGAATAGTCTTCCGCAATCACCAACACATTTACAGTGTCACTCACGTCCCACTCCAACATGCCACGGAAACCCTGACGATCGTAGCCATTGATTGTTTCACCGTTGAATGTGTTAGTAATGTAACCGTCGAAGTCACCGCTGAATGCGGTCAAGCTCGCACGAACATTGTCTGAGAGTGCGCCTGAAACGCTGCCTTTAAGACGCGTTTCATTGTCTTCAAAGAATGACAAATCAACGCTACCAGATAGTTCTTCGGTAGGTCGCTTGGTGGTCATATTAATAACACCAGCCGACGCATTTTTACCGAACAAAGTACCTTGTGGGCCGCGTAGAACCTCTAAACGAGCCAAGTCATACAAGTCGGTAAAAGCTTGACCAGAACGACCAAGAACTACACCGTCAACAACAGTAGAAACACTAGGCTCCGCTGCAATTGAAAATGAAATTGTGCCGATACCACGAACGACCGCCGTAGAGTTTCGATTGGTATTACCCTTTCGAAAACTAACAGAAGGAATCAATTGTTGAAGATCTTCGAATCCGTTAGCGTGTGCGGCTTCGATTTTTCCTGTATCAAGAACCGTAACCGCTAGGGGTACATCTTGAACGCTTTGCGCACGCTTCTGCGCTGTAACAACGATCTCTTCAAGAAAACCACCGCTTTCCTGTGCGTGTGCAACGGGGCTGGCAAGTAGGGTTAATCCTGCCGCAACAGCTACACCCTTTAGCGTGGATTGCCACGTAGATGTGGACCTATTCGATGTTTTCATTACTCCTCCTCTGGAATGATGTTTTGGTTGAACGACTCCACTCTGCTTAACGCGAGCAGTGACCGATCGAGTGATTAAACGACGTTTGCTTATGTTACAAACTGCCGTTTTCAGAACTTATAGTATCTTATATAAGTTATATAATCTATTAGAGAGCGATCTGAGAACGACTTTATTAGTCATTAGTTAGATATTTGTAGGTTTATTACTGACTCTTCGCATCATATCGCTTAAGCGAAAGCCATGAGGCTACCGCCGTCACCGCGGCAATAACGGTGACGCTGATCCAAAAAATACTCACTGATGCCACCCACCAGGCCGATAGGCGAAAACAGCACATAGCTCAATGCAATACCCGCCAATAACACGAAACTCGCGGGGTATGCATAACGCCACGGAACAAGGCTGACTTGCGCCTCATTGTCGTAAGTCCAATCCGATTCGGTGGGTTTTAAATACCCCACCAACAACATAATGCCCACTTCAATGAAGAATAGAATTGCGTAGATGTGGATAAAGTTAATTTCAACTTCCAAGATAAACTGCAGCGTTGCGTAAGCAATCACATGGAAAATAATGGCGATCTTGGCGCCTAAAGCCGGCACCCGCTGAGTAAACAATCCAATCAACACCACAGCAATTACGGGAATGTTGTAAAAACCAGTAAAAATTCGGATGATTTGCCATAGACCGTCTGGCGCATATTGCAGTAGCGGCGCGACCACAAAAGAAAATAACGCAATGACCACACTGGCGATCTTGGCGACCTTGATCAGTTTCACGTCAGATACCTCACTCTTGACCAGTGGCTGGTAAACATCTAAGACGAATAAAGTGGCGGCACTATTGAGTAATGAATTGAACGAGCTGAATACCGCGCCCAACAAAACCGCAAGAAAAAAGCCAGAAAGATAAACGGGTAACACATCCTTAACTAATTGAGGATAGGCCAAATCAATCGAGAGTAACTCGGTGCCAGAGGCAGAATAAAGATGAAAAGCGATGATGCCGGGGACCATCATCATGAAGGGCACCAGCAGTTTAAAGTAGCCCGATAGCAACACGCCTTTTTGACCTTCCGCCAGACTGGCCGCTCCGAGAGTACGTTGAATCACATATTGATTGGTGCCCCAATAAAACAGGTTGGCAAAAATCATCCCTGTAAAGATAGTACCAAACGGCACCGGGTCGGTAGCCGCGCCCACCGCATTGAGCTTATGGGTTTCTGTGGTTGCGACGATGGTGACACCCTCTACGAAACTACCATTACCCAGCACGATTAAACCCAGAGTCGGTACCAGCAAGCCGATAATGAGTAAGCCAATCCCATTGATGGTATCCGAAACTACAACGGCCTTCAGACCACCAAAGACAGCGTAAATGGAACCAATGCTGCCTACCATTAATACGGTTAAATACAGAGCTGGTTCGTAGTCAATATTGAGCAAGGTTGGCACGTCAAACAAGCGTAATACCGCTACCGAACCCGAATAGAGAATCGAGGGAATGGTCACCAAACCGTAGCCCACCATAAAAAGAATCACGGTTAGGCGACGCACATCATCATCAAAACGGTTTTTGAGAAACCCCGGCAAAGTTGTAAATGCACCGGCTAAATAACGGGGCAAAAATAGAATTGCCATAATGATGGTGGCGAAGCCGGCGGTTACCTCCCATGCCATGGCACTCATATTGAAACCATAGGCTGAACCGTTAAGGCCAATTAATTGCTCAGCCGATAGATTGGTCAGCAACATTGACCCAGCGATAAACGTGCCGGTTAAACCACGGCCCGCCAGAAAGTAGCCATCTTTATCGTCAACGCTGCCCTTGGTTCGTTGGTAAGAAATCCAACCCACCAAGCCCATAAAAAAAACGCACGACACTAGGGTAAAAAATATTTGTTGTGATTCCATCTATCTCCTCTTTCTTGTGCGTCGAGCACTTTTTTCTAATTATTCTTTTACAGCTCTTAAGCGAATTACAAGCGCTCTAGGTGGTACTCACCGGGACTATTTTTATCAGACTAATTCCTGGATGTGGCGATCCAAACTGATTCGATTTCGGGTTCCTTTGCATCGCCTGTAAATTCTCGTGACGGGCTTAACTCGATTCGAGTACCCGAACGTGCAAAAACGGCGATCTCGTCCAAAGCCAATTGTTTGCGAATAACTTTGCCGCC
>CAZOIG010000634.1:0-6012 GCA_964579235.1 uncultured Gammaproteobacteria bacterium | reverse complement strand
ACTGCTGAAGTTTGCCGCCAACAACTCGATACGTCGACAGTAAGTCAAGAGTTACACCCTCAAACCCCTCTTCATTGGAATCCTCAACACCATCCTTATCACGATCGAGAAAAACCGTACCGTCAATCGGATTTAGACTATTGCTGCGGTAACCAAAGTTTTGATTAATTACACTTTCACCCAACGGCAAACTGATGGCCGTTTGATGATCTTGATTAGAGTCTGGATCCTTCGTGTGAGTATCGAATGCTGGCCGATCAACACTCGCTATCTCTAATGTGTAATCCGCTGGTGGTAAATTGTCAAAACGGTAACTACCATCTGGATTCGTCACGGTTGTAATTGGGTTACCAACACCAGCGCCAATGTCTAAGAATGCTGGAGGTGTAAGCGTGACGGTTACGCCAGCAATGCCAGGCTCGCCGTTATCTTGTACCGCGCCAACACCTACAGGGCCTACCGCATCGCTCCAGACCAAGCCGGAGATTGAACCGGGGCGGTTATAACCAAAGGTTGGCGTACCATCATCGCCGATAGTATTAAGAACATCTGCATCACCAGCCTCGTTCGCAGCATCTGAAAGAGCGCCGTTAATGGTCCCGAGCCCCTCTGTTTCAGTTGTTTCCACCATCGAATCCAAAACATTGTTGATATCGGAAACTCTCAAACTGTAATTCACGTCATCAGATATCCCAACAAAAGTGAAATCACCATTGGCGTCAGTCACCGTCGTTGCAATAACTTGGCCTACATCGTTAAGCAGGTCAATTGTTACTCCCGCTATACCTGGCTCATCTAGATCTTGAACTTGATCAGCATCGACATCAAACCAAACACGATCGCTAATGGTTAGAGTAGATAGACCATCAAAACCAAAATCAATGTCAGTGATCGTCGTGACGGCACTCGTCAGCGTAATGGGCGAACTGCTTAGCGACCCTTGGCTTTGCGGGCCTTGTGTCACCGTGCCGCCACCTAACGCAGCGTTGTCTGTCACGACAACAATGTAATCTTGAGCGAGAGGCACGTTGGTGAACAGATAGTCGCCATCGGGGCCAGAAGTTGTGCTAGCTATTTGTACGCCAGCGCTATCAAACAGAGTAAGTGTAACGCCCGTTAGGCCGAC
Organism: uncultured Gammaproteobacteria bacterium; assembly: GCA_964579235.1. GTDB lineage: Bacteria > Pseudomonadota > Gammaproteobacteria > Arenicellales > Arenicellaceae > Arenicella. Next base: position 4,886 of record CAZOIG010000634.1, on the reverse strand, counting down.
TTCACCTACGTCTTGAATCCCATCGCCGTTTGCGTCACTCCAAACCCTATCACCGATTATGCCCGTCATTGGATCAGCGATGTAACCAAAGTCTTGATCTGTGACAACTTGACCATCTGCAAGAGATACATTTCTAATTGGCAATCCAAACGGTCCTTCGGTGTTGCTAACATTAAGAGGCAATGTGGACGACTCAACAAAAACATCATAGATGCCAGATGGCAGGTCGGTAAACGCATAGTTACCAAACTGATCAGTAATAGTAGTTGGACAAGAAGAACCGGCGATACAAACCCCATCCCGCAGCTCTATTGTTATGTTAGTTAGCCGGGCTTCTTCCACATCCCTGATACCATCCTTGTCTTCGTCTAACCAAACGGTGCCACTTATGAGCCCTATATTCTCTAACACCTGAGTACAAACTGATGACTCCAATATGCTCGCATCCTGGACACTATCCGTTGAAACTGCCGTAACCAGATTGGAAAGGTCATCACCCGAACAAGTGACTGTAATATCTTCATCAAGGTCTAATCCATCGTCTAGAACGTTCGAAAAATTAGAACCCGTTATTAAAGCGTCATCGCTAATGAGGCCAATTGAGCTATTGCTCGAAATATCAACCACATAATCTATTGTGATAACACAGTCATCACCCATATCCCAAACTCCCCAGCTAAGGCTATCTTGACCTAGTGAGGGTTCATTAAGGATGGTTCGCGTACATTCGCCTAACGTGTTGACAGAACCTGAATTATAAGTGAACCCGGCAGGAAGCTGATTTTGAGCGATCACATCAAATGCAGCGGGACCATCCGATTCGTTAGAGAACTCTAGAGTGTAGCTTGCTGTTGACGGAGGAGTAACAGTAACCCCTGCAGATGAAAGATTAACACTTAAAACCGGTGGAGTATTTACGACAGTAATATCTTCATCGGTGGCAGAACCGTCATACTCTACGTCCGTAAACTCTGATGAAATAGAAGTGACTAAAGCAGAATTGTTATACAAGCCCGTTGATTGAGTCTGGGAAATATCAACAGTAAGCAGAAGACTAATACTACTACTCGAAGGTAGAGTAAACCCATTGAATGTAGGGGCCGATAAATTGAGTGTGCCCGTGTCTATAGGGCCAGATGTCCCGGAGGGACCTGAAGCTCCTCCTGTGCTTACGTAAGACGCAGAAGCCAAGGTGAACCCTGCCGGTAAAGTGTCTACAATACTCACGTCTCCAACGCTCGTGGCATTCCCAGAATTAGAAACGTCGATTGCATAAACCGCTTGTTGCCCTTGAACTCTATTCGGAGTGGATGTGCTCTTAGCCACACTCAGTTGCGGGCCAATAACAGCGCCACTTACCACTATATTGTCCCAATAAAAAATCTCAGCAGAAAAGCTTGTCGAGGAAAGCAAGCGAATCCGAGTATCGGTGCCAACAGGTGCCAGCGCCAAATTGGTTAAAGACCCGGAATTGAAGCTCCCATCGACCCCACAGGTAACAGCAGGAGTCAATTGCGCTAGTGTCTGAAAAGCTCCACCCTCGTAGGACACCTGAACAAATGCGTCATCACCAACCTCGAAGCCTGTTCCCGACCCATCACACGCCCAATCGACAGACAGCACTGTATTTTGAAAACCGCTCAAATCAACAGTTCGAGTAAGAGATTTATCAGTAAAGGACCCAATATTTCTCGCTGAAAAACCAGAGACAGGAAGATCGGTGTAAGAAACAACTGAGGCCTGCCCCGACGAGGAAACTCCATCGTCTCCGAGCTCTACCCAAGAATCAACCCATCCGCTTCCTCCAGAGTAGGAGTTCGACTCCCAATCCTCAATAGCTATAGTGGCTGCTGAGACGTACCCAAAGGGCACACTCAAGAGAACCAACATCGAAGCTTCCAATATAAAACGATTGACTCTTAACATTAATTTATTCATGGGATCTCATTCTACTTCTATATAGTGCATTCGCTTGCTGACTTGCTTCGCTATTTGTAGCAATCTGAGGGGAACGCGGTATTTTCTTCGACTATTAATTGACCTTTGTAGTAATGATGACGGTTTCTGTTTGACCTGGAATTAAAACCCCCATCTGACAAACAACCTCACCAGAATCCCCAGGCGACGAGCAGTTACAGGCCGTTAAAGCGGAAGCTGTACACGTGCCCCCCCCATTTGAATTTTGTGTAGACAACCAAGTCACACCTTGAGGAAGGACGTCAGTCAACTCAACACCATTTGCATCTGAAACTGACGCATTCAAATTAGTTATTGTGAGAGTATAAGTTAGATTTTGACCACGCCGTACGGGGTCAGGGGAATCAGCTTTACTAACAACAAGTATAGGCTCAGGCACGAAAACTGTACAAACACTGCTAGAATTGTTCGTTGGATCGATATCATTGGAAACCGTCACGGTTGCTGTGTTTAAGAGATCTGTAGCAGGACAGGCCACACTCACCGACACATCTTCGTCGCCTTGAGTTCCGTCATCAGACACAGCATCAAAAGCCGACGCGTTGGAAGTGACCGTAACTGAATTATCATAGACCCCAGATGCAATTGAGTCATCTATATCAACCACTAAAGAAAGGGTAACACTAGACCCAGAGGGCAATGTAAAGCCGTCAAACACTGGGTCTGCCAAAGTTCCTACATTTGAGGTCGTTATATCAGCTCCTGAGGTTGCGCCTGATGGACCTGTCGCTCCACCAGTAACTGAAGTTAGAGTTGCTGCAGCTAAGTTAAAGCCTAATGGCAGCGCGTCGGCAAGCCGCACATCACCAGCTAATGTTCCGACAGAAACGTTGGCTACTTCGATAACATAAGTAGCCTGATCAAACTGAGTTACAGAGGGGGTCGTTGTCGTTTTATTAACACTTATATTGGGCCCCTGAGGCGATCTGATAACAAAAGTTGCTACCACGTAATCCCTGTCTTCGGCTCCCGAAAAAGTTGCTGTCCCCGTATTGCCGCTGGTCGCTTTAGCAGCATCAGAAACGGTTAAACTTACGCCACCTCCCCGGCCACCACCCTCCTGCCTATCAAGCCGCTCTGTCGGCGGGGAGGCCAAAGGATCCTCATTATCACCATACGCAACAAGTCTGATAACTCGATTGTTAATATTGGCCCCAGCATTGACATTTGGTGCCGTGGCGGACGTGCCAGAACCTAAAGTTATCTGGTGGCCCACCACGGGAGCGCTTGTATCCACACCGCGGTAAGCAAAAATCGAGGCAATTACTTCTTTGTCGTCATCCAACGTAAAAATAAAGCTTGGAGTAGTTACATCCGCCGATGTCGCAACTTTATAAAAAAGCGCCAAATCAACCTCATTTGCATTAGCTTGCTCAAACTGCTCCACCCAACCGGCGGGCGCTGAAATATTTAAATTTGCTTCATAAGTCGCGACAACGCCTACCAAAAGGTCGCCAACCAGAATCCCAGCAGGCGTCGCTACGCTAATAGTGGACACACCGTCATCTCCAGCGGAAGCGCTTGATACGTAGCTAACTTGCGCTGAAGCCAGGCTTGGAAAAAGCAGCAATAAACCGACACAAATAATCAACATCTTCATTTCATAATAAACCGTTTTTTTCATAACGCTACTCTCTCTACTTACTCAAACCTTGAATCTCATCATAAGTAGTCACAAAACCTTACTATCTTAAAATAAGATATCTGGAACCATTCATCTAAACGACCCAGAATTTATCTGGTCGCTCATTTTAAAATTTTTCGGTGACTTAACCCTTGAATTGTCTTACACCCACCCTCTTCCGACTATTGGGATATCTGGTTAAAGGTCGCCCTCAACAGCCCATCAATCACATCTTCGCTGACACCACAATACACTTCAAGCAAAACAGATCAAGATATAAAACGCTAATCAATAAGCCATACACACACAAGTATATCATTTTGTGTAGAATCAAGCACTTGACAAATCTTGCGTAAGGCTATGCTGCAGCCATTTATTCACAGTTCTCACGTTATTCACAGTTCTCACGATTTCGCTTTCACCTCGATCAGCCCAAAATGACAACTATTGAATCTTTATCTATCAAATTTCAAAAAACAGATCTTCACGCTGGAAAATCATACTTTGTAAAGCTTACGAGCTGATTCCGATTTGAAAACTCGACCGTAGGGATTATGTCGAAGAGCTTTAGAGTAAAATGATACCGCGTTTTCCGCGAGAGATGAGCATCAACTAACACCAATTTACAATTCTTATAAGTTTCAAACTTTTCTTCGCTTACTACAAATCCTTGTGGAACTCCGCCGAGTGTCTCAAATGAGTACTCCACAGCCTCTATTTTAGACGGTTTGGAAGAGTCCTCTCACCTTCAATTGTAGTGGTCAAGTAAACTCGGTCGCGCATTTAGAGGAATTACAGAAGGATTCCTCGGCTTTGTTCGGTGTTAATCCACCGTTATGTTGATGAGGACGGAACTGGCTGTAGTAGCCAGTCATGTACTCAGTAATCATTTGATGCGCTTCACTCATTGTTCGATAACCGCAAGGCGGCACCCATTCTACTTTTTAGCTTCTGAAAAAACGTTCCATCGGAGCGTTATCCCAGCAGTTACTTCTTCGGCTCATGCTTTGCTCTATTTGATAGCGCCATAGATATTGCCGGAACTTGATGCTCGTATAATGACTACATTGATCGGAGTGAAAGAGTAAGCCTTCTGGCTTAACTCAAAAGGCATATGGCTTTGTCAGCGCTCTAGCGGTTAGGTTGCTATCAGGCGATGCCGATAGTGCCCAACCAACGGGTTTTCTAGCATACAAATGCAGCACAACAGCAAGATAAAACCAACGACGACCCGCCCAGATATATTTAACATCACCATACCGGACTTGGTTGGGCGCGCTTGGTG
>CAZOIG010000633.1:0-1853 GCA_964579235.1 uncultured Gammaproteobacteria bacterium | reverse complement strand
AGCACCCTGATCGACAATCGAGAGCAAGCCATTTGCATTAAACTGAGTGGGCGGTTCGTCAGCAGCTTTTGCGGATAGGTGACCGCTTATTTCAAACGCAGCGGGTTGTTCCGCAAGCACTTGTCCAAAACTCGCGTCAATCTTAGTGATTCGCGTCACCCAAGCGGCTTGACGATCTTCTAAGATCATCGAGCCATCAACAACCTCCACGCCTGCTAGAACGACCTCAAAATTTGATTCGGAACTGGATTGAGAATTAGCTGGAGAGCCGGATTCAGAAGACCTTGTACCGTTTTCTGCTTGCGCTGTTGATGATTCACCGCGCGTCGAATCCTCAGATAAGGGCTCGTCGGGACTCATACTGTTCAAGTCATCGCTCACAGAAACAAAGCGTATCTCGGGTGCGCGTAAGTAGACGGTATCAATTTCCGCTCTCTGGCTTAATAGAGGTAAGAGTTTCAGCCTGATCTGCGCGGTATCAACGCTAACAAAATCACCACCGATTTGTCTCGGCTGGCTTACAGTCAGCGCTTGAGTACGCACCCCGATCCATGGAAAAACTGACAGACTCAATTCACCGTTAAGCGCGACTTCGCGACCCGTAGCTTGACTGATTTGTTGTGCTATCTCCGCTCTATAGTCATTCGGGTCAAACCAGCGAGGCAGCAAGATAGCCGCCATTGCCAAAACCAGGCAGAGCGTCAATACAGATGCGAGAATCCAACGAAAAATAGTCATAGTAGGGATGGGTTGAGAAGTAGGCGTTCATCGGCGCACTGGCTTGTGAGAATCAACTAATCAGATTCAAACCAGTCAGAATCAAAATATATTTATACTGGCGTTATTTTACTGCCCCACCAATATAGCGCGAGAGCAGGTATGTAGGCGTGCAGCCTTTATTACCATAAAGCAAAGTCTATTCCAGCAAGCTTAACAGGGACTGAATTAGCAAATGCGCCAGAGTCTTTTGCTAAGCAACGCCCAGCATGGCGTGATAGGCATCACGCATAACGGTCTCGTCAGAGCCCTCTTTATGTGCGTTCTCGCTCAGATGGCGGCGCCACAAACGCGAACGCGGCTCGCCATGATACAAACCCACGGCATGCCGACTTATATGGTTGAGCCTTACGCCCTCCGCACACTGTTCGCGCGCATAGCTCAAGTAGGCCTCAAAGACTTCATCTCGAGTACGAGGCGTGGCGTGATCAGCATAAAGCATCGCGTCAACGTCGCGCAGGACATACGGATTCGCATACGCTTCACGGCCCATCATAACGCCATCAACCTGAGCTAAATGCTCAGTGCATTCGGCCAAAGTGTTAATGCCCCCATTGATGACTATTCGCAAGTCTGGAAACTGTTCCTTTAATAGGTACACCAAATCGTAATCCAGTGGCGGCACATCGCGGTTCTCCTTAGGGCTGAGCCCTTTAAGCCACGCCTTACGTGCATGCACCACAAAGGTTGAGCAACCGGCGTTGGCGCTGGCCTCAACTAAATTCCAAAGAGCCTCACGAGGCTCTTGGTCATCCACTCCAATACGACACTTAATAGTAACTGGAATATCACTTACCGCGACCATCGCTCGAACATTCTCAGCAACCAGCTCTGGCGTTTGCATCAAGCAAGCACCGAACGCGCCTGACTGAACTCTGTCGCTCGGGCAACCTACATTGATATTCACTTCGTCGTAGCCCCATTCTTGAGCAAGTTCGGTACAACGCGACATAGCGTCGGGATCGCTCCCGCCTAACTGCAAAGCAACTGGATGCTCTTGCTGGTTAAAATTTAGGAAACGGGCTGTATCACCAAATAAAAGAGCGCCCGTTGTTACCATTTCGGTGTACAAAACC
>CAZOIG010000632.1:0-4013 GCA_964579235.1 uncultured Gammaproteobacteria bacterium | reverse complement strand
GTTCGAGTTGGGTAAGCTAATTTCAGCCGAGTGGGCGCAGGAAAACAAGGATCGAAGAATCACATCCACTAATGTCGCGGCCTGGGGCAATGCCCTGCGTACGGCGGTTGAGGTCAACGAGCAAGACGAGTTTGTAACGCGCGTTGAGCGAGACGTACAAGATTTACTTGCAGGCAAGCTAGACCCAAAAGAGGTCACCCGCGAACGCTACTACGCACCGCCGAGCTATGACGATTTTTAATGTCCCCTAGCAACCTATCGCAGGGCTTGACGAGATCACGAGACTTGGGGGATTTCATGGAAAGCGAGGAAATTCAGGTCTAGCAATTACCGCCAGATATAAGTAATCTAAAGGCATAACAATAGCGCTAGGTTGTTAAGCGCAATATGAGCCTGATTAGATGTCAAATTCTCCTCAAAACGTTTTTGCAAGCGCAAAAACAGTAGTCTCAGCGGCGGTCTCACACCTACCCCTGCCAGCACACCGTGCCACAGCAAATCCCAAGTTAGGACTTGCTCGACTGGCTAGGTTCGCTCAATTGTCAGCTGTAGCCTTCGCTCTGGCGTTCGCGCCACTCGCGGCACAGTCTGCAAAACCCCTTGATCAAGCGGTTGTAGACAATGTTGTTGCAACGGACACCACGGCGGACAAAGCGACGGGCGGCGAATCCATTAATAAAGACACTGCCCAGAAGCTTGAGTCACTCGAGAGTGAATCGGACGACCAACAGTGTGAGGGTCATACTGAAGAAATGCAGAGGATCGATCTGCTGCGGCGCGGAACCCATTCCAGACTGTGTAATACCGTAAAATGGATTGACGGCTTGTTTGGTGATGAATATGAGTTCGACGATGAAGATTTCACCGCACTGGTCTCAGTGGGCTTCAGACAAGACGAATCGGACGGCTTCGACCCGCGCGTACGCGTCAGAATAAAGTCCGAGCTGCCTAACGTAAGCTCTCGCTTTAACGCGTTTATCGGCCGTGTGGACGGCGACAGTTATATCAGTAACACCGAGGTTCGAGGCAACCAAGTAAACGATATTGGCTTACGCTCGAATGATGAGCAAGAGGACGAATGGCTGATTGGCTTAGGTTATCGTCGCGCTAAGGAAGACCGTGGTGGCTTTGACTTATCGGTTGGCGCCAAACTTAATTCAGGTTTAAGCCCCTATCCACAAGTGGCTTATCGTCGTAATTTTATGGACGGCGAAAACCATCACTGGCGCACTCGCCAAACAGTGTTTTGGAAACGCACTGACAAATTTGGGTTCAGCAGCCGACTCAACTACAACTACTACATCGACGACAACGATATTTTTGAGTGGACAACCGACGTTAAATACACCGAGGAACTCGAACAGTGGGAGTGGATTACCAGTAGTTCAGTCCACCATTCATTTTCATCGACCACGGGTCTGTCCTCGCGCATCTACGCTCGTGGCGAAGAAAATATTGAGGTCGGGGTACCGGAGTTTGGCGTCACGTTTACCTACATAACACCGGTTCTAAGAGAATGGTTCATCATGGAGGCCGGTATCGACTTCAGATGGGAAAAAGAGTTCGATTTTCAAGAAAATTATCAAAGCCAGACTCGTTTCGCGATCCAGTTCGAAATGCTACTTGGCGATTACTACCGCCGCTACCGGACCGTTAATTAAACAATCATCGGTCGCACAGCGATTCAGCAAACTGATAGCGGTTAACACTTTGGCATAGCCAAACTATCTTCGTTGACGATTATAATATCGTGATATACCCGCTGTTCGCATTGCGAGCACTTTTTTTAATGAGCCATGAGCATTACCCAAAACTGGGCGCTCAGTTAACCAAGACTGTAAATATGAGCTTTCACCCTCCTAAGCGTACCTTGATGGGCCCTGGACCATCCGATGTAGACCCGCGTATTTCTGAAGCGTTGGGTCGACCCACAATTGGTCATCTAGACCCAGAATTTATCCGTTTAATGGATGAAACTAAGGCCTTAATGCAATACGCGTTCATGACGAACAATGAATTGACGCTGCCAATCTCTGCGCCTGGATCGGCTGGCATGGAGGCGTGTTTCGTCAATCTGATTGAAGCGGGCGACAAGGTCATCGTGTGTCAAAACGGCGTATTCGGCGGTCGTATGAAAGAAAATGTCGAGCGCGCGGGTGCGACTGCGGTGATGGTCGAAGATGACTGGGGCACGGCGGTTGATCTAAACAAACTCAGCGAAGCGATCAAATCGAACCCTGATGCAAAAGTGGTGGCGTTTGTACACGCGGAGACATCAACCGGCGTTGAGAGTGATGCTCAAGCAATTTGCGCGTTGGCGAAAGAGCATGGCATGTTATCGATTATGGATACAGTGACTGGGCTCGCGGGGGTGAAAGTCGCGGTTGATGAATGGGGCGCGGATGCGGTCTATAGCGGATCGCAAAAATGTTTATCTTGCACCCCCGGCTTGTCACCAGTGAGCTTCAGCGAAGCTGCAACCGACGCCATCAAAGCCCGTCAAAGCAAAGTACACAGTTGGTACTTAGACATGAATCTAGTGATGGGCTATTGGGGTGGGAACGCCAAACGTGCCTACCACCACACAGCACCAATCAACGCTCTGTATGGCTTACACGAAGCGCTCAGCATCCTAAAAGATGAAGGTTTGGAAAGCAGCTGGGCGCGGCATGCCCATAACCATCAAGCACTAAAAGCCGGCTTAGAAGCAATGGGCTTGGAACTCGCCGTTGAGGAAGCGATCAGGTTGCCTCAACTCAATGCGGTAGCTGTGCCTGAAGGGATTGACGAAGCCGCCGTTCGCGCTCACTTATTGAACGAGTTTAGCCTTGAAATCGGCGCAGGCTTGGGTGCTCTTGCCGGCAAAGTTTGGCGCATCGGCTTAATGGGTTTCAGCTCGAAGCCCGCCAATGTGAGATTGTGTCTAAGCGCCCTAGAAAGCGCCTTGCTTGAACAAGGTCACGCATTGCCAGCCGGCGCCGGTATGGCGGCCGCTAATTCATTCTATGCAGACTAGAGTCTAACGACCTGCTCGCAGAGTTTAGTTGTGTAGACACAAAAAAGGCGGCTTCTGCATGCAGAGCCGCCTTTTAAATGCCCAGTTAAGGCCTAGTTAACACCAAGCTAATGCGCGAGGCGGACCTACCCCAGCCATCGCGATTTGAGTAATTAACTAACCGAGCAAATGCTCAATCGCTGCGCGTTCTTCGCGCAACTCGTTCTCGGTCACGTCCATACGTGAACGACTGAACTCACTGATGTCCAAACCTTGAACGATCTCGTATTCACCGTTACTGCATGTCACCGGATAGGAGTACATAATGCCTGGCTCGATGTCATAGCTGCCGTCACTTGGAATCGCCATACTGACCCAATCGCCTTCGTCAGTGCCGAGTGCCCAAGTTCGCATATGGTCTACTGCTGCGCTCGCTGCCGACGCCGCACTAGACGCACCGCGTGCCTTAATAATGGCCGCACCACGCTCTTGTACAACAGGAATAAAGTCTGCCTCCAACCATGCTTGATCCACAAGATCGCTAGCATTTTTGCCCGCGACGGTCGCATTCGACACATCTGGGTACTGCGTGTTTGAGTGGTTACCCCAAATCGTCATACGCTTGATGTCAGTGGTATGCGCTCCGGTTTTAGTCGCCAACTGACTCAGCGCGCGATTATGATCTAGACGCGTCATAGCAGTGAATTGTTTATTGTCGATATCTGGCGCGTTGCATGACGCAATCAGAGCGTTAGTGTTGGCTGGGTTACCGACTACCAAAACGCGAATATCACGACTCGCCACCTTGTTAATCGCTTTGCCTTGCACCGAGAAAATGGCCGCATTAGCTTCGAGCAAGTCTTTACGCTCCATGCCTGGGCCACGAGGCCGCGCGCCAACCAATAGCGCGTAGTCTGCATCTTTGAAGGCTACTTCTGGGTCATCCGATGTAATGACATCGTGAACCAGCGGAAACGCACCATCTTTGAGTTCCATAACCACGCCTTCAAGCGCACCC
>CAZOIG010000631.1:0-3665 GCA_964579235.1 uncultured Gammaproteobacteria bacterium | reverse complement strand
GCGTATTCAACCGCCAGATTAAACGCCCTATCGGCACGGCCTAAACAGGTTGCCGCGACTTGCAATCGAGTCGCTCCTAACCAATCGTTGGCCACCTCAAAACCTTTATGTAAGTCACCCAACATGGCTGATTGAGGCACTCGGCAATCATTGAAGATGAGCGTTGCATTGGTGTAGCCTCGATGCGAAACGTTTGAGTAACCATCGGCTATTTCCAACCCGGGATTATCGTGATCAACAAAAAACGCCGAAATCAGCTTCTTCTTGCCCCGCGGTGTGTCTTCTTCTCCGGTCGCCATAAAGGCGATCGTAAAGTCAGCTTCAGCGGCGTGGCTAATAAAATGCTTAGTACCGTTTAGAATCCAATCATCACCATCAGCTACCGCTGTGGCTTTCATGCCACGTAGGTCTGAACCCGCGCCCGGTTCGGTCATCGCCAAACAATCAGACTTCTTGCCGGCGACGCAAGGCTCTAGGTACTTAGCCCTCTGCTCAGGCGTACCCGCACAGAGAATGTTAGAAGGCCGAGCCACGCAATTCCAATGCAATGCGTAATTGGTACGGCCTAGCTCTTTTTCGTACAACAACCACGTCAGGGTATCGAGGCCACCGCCGCCAAACTCTTCTGGAATATTTGCCGCGTATAAACCCGCAGCGATTGCTTTTGCTTTAGCCTCGTGTGCAACCTTTTTGCGTAATACGCCGGTTTTCTCGATTTCAAGTTCCAGCGGATACAACTCGTTCTCTACAAAGGCGCGGGTCGTATCGACGATCAATTGCTGTTCTTCGTTTAATTGAAAATTCATAATGAAATAGGGTTTGGGTAATGCGTTTAGACTGAGCGCCTAGGCTAAGGCCTTTTGTTGTTCGGCGACTCGCGCTAGGGTCTCGGCAAGATCTGCTCGCGGTGGACAAGACTTGCGTGCCTTCAAATCAACGTGCAACATGAATTGCTCGCCACTGCACAGCAGCCGTCCGTCTGCGTGTTTCATCTCATGAAACAGCTGCACCTTCTTGCCTTCGTACAACAAGACTTTGGTATTTACAAATACCCGATCGCCCGCGTGGCACTCCTCGATATATCGAATGTGGGTATCCACCGTAAAGAAACTAAAGCCCGCGTTAATGTAACTCTCGTCGGCGCCTACAATTTGCATGAACGAATCAGCTGCGTCAGAGAAAACCTGTCCATAGCGCGCCTCATTCATGTGTCCGTTGTAGTCGGTCCAGTCGGCTGGAATCACGCGCTCAATGGTGTTGATCATCTGGTTGAAATCAACTTCATCGCGCGCTGCGAAAAGCTGTTTGTCAAAATTATTGAGTAGCTCTCCCGCCCCCCAATCTTGAGTTTTTAAACCACGCATCATCGCGACTAGATTGTTGTCTCGAATACGTTCTAACTCGCGAATGCTGTGCTGCCCGGATTGCTCATCTGATTGCTTGGCAATCGTTTGCACCAGCTCATCGGTCAACTCAGGTACGTCCATCAACTTGGTCCACGGCCACTTCAATGCAGGGCCAAACTGACCTATAAAGTGCGCCATGCCCGCCTCACCACCGGCAACGCGATAGGTCTCGAACAGCCCCATTTGCGCCCAGCGCAAGCCAAAGCCGTAACGTATGGCGTCATCAATTTCTTCAGTGGTGGCGATGCCGTCTTTGATTAACCACAAACCCTCACGCCAGACTGCTTCAAGCAGACGATCGGCAATGTGCGCATCGATTTCTTTACGCACATACAAGGGAAACATGCCGAGCTCTTGCAGCACTGGCTTGGCCTTTTCACAGCTTTTTGCGTCTCCTACCAATTCAACCAGTGGGATTAGATAAACAGGGTTAAACGGATGAGCCACAATGATTTGCTGAGGCTCGCTGGAAGTTGCACCGAGCTCACTCGGCTTAAAACCTGACGTGGAAGAACTGACAATCGCTGACTCTGAACAGTATTTTTGTACTTCAGTCAGCACAGTTTGCTTAAGCTCTAATCGCTCGGGCACACATTCAGAAATCCACACAGCATCGGTCACCGCCGCTTCAATGGAATCGCAAAAGATGACCTTTCCCTCCTGTGGGAGGGCGTGCTCGTAAAGCGCCGGAAGTGAAAAACGCGCGTTGTCAAAAACGGCTTCTACTTTGCGTTGTGCTTCTGGGTCGGGATCATAGACATTCACATTCCAGCCCATCAGCGCAAAGCGCGCTATCCAACCACCGCCAATGACGCCGCCACCGAGTACCGCTGCTGTCTTACTCATAATGCTTTACCTTGCTCTATTACGCTGGATCACGTTTTGTTAAACCCAGTTTTTCGCGCACTTGAGCCGGAGTCAGAAGGGTTGATCCCATCGCCTCAATGATTACGCGGGCACGGGCAACCAAGTCTTCATTCTTCGCCAGCACTCCTTTGTCGAGCCAAAGGTTATCTTCCAAGCCTACACGAACGTTACCACCCGCCAACACCGCAGCGGCAACGAATGGCATTTGATTGCGACCAATCGAAAACGCCGACCAATTCCAATCACTAGGAATATTGTTGACCATGGCCATAAAGGTATTCACGTCATCGGGTGCTCCCCATGGAATACCCATACACAATTGCACCAAAGCGGGTGAGTCGATCACGCCGCGCTCAACCAGATCTCGTGCGTACCAGAGGTGACCCGTATCAAAGGCTTCTATTTCGGGTTTGACGCCTAGCTCGGTCATCATCGCGCCCATTGCGTCCAACATACCTGGGGTATTAGTCATCACGTAATCGGCTTCGGCGAAATTCATCGTGCCGCAATCCAATGTACAAATTTCTGGCAAGCAAAGCGCAACGTGCTCCATGCGTTCCTCGGCACTGACCATGTCGGTGCCCTCGATCAGGGGTAAGGGTTTGTTAGGCGGACCAAACACCAAATCTCCGCCCATTCCTGCCGTAAGGTTGAGAACAACGTCAGTATCAGATTCGCGGACCCGTTCGGTTAGCTCTCGATACAGTTTTGGATCGCGTGAGGGCACACCGGTTTCTGGGTCACGCACGTGACAATGCACCACGGCCGCACCCGCTTTCGCCGCCGCTATAGCGCTATCCGCGATTTCTTTTGGCGAGCGCGGTACGTGGGGGCTTCGATCTTGCGTGCTTCCCGAGCCCGTAACGGCACAAGTAATAAATACATCTTTATTGGCAGACAAAGGCATAACAAACTCTCTCAATTAATTAACTGCACGAATAGTCGCAGATTTGAGTGTGAAATTTTTGCCAATAAACGTATTTAAATATACATTATTCGTATGCGCCTTATCGCCCCACACAGCGTAACGATTCTGGTCGTTTCTGGTAGCTCCATGATGAGCTTGGCATCGGTGGTCGACCCTCTGCGCGCCGCTAACCGTTTTGCCCGCAAACCCTTGTTTGAATGGTCAATCCGCTCTTTGGATGGAGCGGCCGTTGAACTCAGTAGCGGTATTCGCATCGATGTCGATGGCCAACTAGACCATCAAAGCGGCGATGCGTTGATCGTAATTGCTGGATTCAACCACGACCAATGGACCGCAGCACGCACGCCCTATATGGCTCGCTTACGCGATGTGTCACGTCGACACAATCGAACCATGGCCGTTGAGGCAGGCACGTGGCTACTCGCGAAATCTGGAACCATTGCGGACCATAGGGTGACGACTCA
>CAZOIG010000630.1:0-2390 GCA_964579235.1 uncultured Gammaproteobacteria bacterium | reverse complement strand
GTTTTGCAGGTATAGTCGTACCATTGCAACAGATGCCCTCACCATGAAGCATAAATATCTAATCCAAATACTGGTTGGCTTTTTATTCACCGCCATCTTCATTGCGTGGGAACGCAATGTCATTGAAATGCCACTGCTCGATCGACTTGAGCTGATCGCCTATGATGCGCGTTTGGCGGCAACCCTACCTGAGCAAACCATAGACCCAAGAATCGTCATCATTGACATTGATGAGCGTAGTTTGGTTGAGGAGGGGCATTGGCCTTGGAATCGGGTTAAATTGGCGCAGATGGTAGACACGCTATTCGAGGTGTACGAGGTCGATATATTAGGTTTTGACGTCGTGTTTGCGGAACGCGATTCTTCTGAAGAGTTGGAACTACTAGAAACTTTAGCGCAGCAAACTCAAGATGATGCCTTTCTCAACCGGTTCCAAGATTACAAACCCTATCTAAACCCAGACGCGGTATTTGCTCAGTCACTGGAAAATCGTCAAGTGGTGATGGGCTACTACTTTGACAAGAGTAGCGCTCGATCCACTCAAACAGGCCTGATTCCTGATCCAGTATTTCCTAAGGGCTCGCCCTATTACGACATGCTTACTTTGCAGCAAAAAGAGCAAACCGATGAAAACGGCAACACAGTCTTAGTTGACGCCAACGTCACCAGCTACACTGCGAATGTCGAAGAATTGCAACAAAGCGCCATCGGTGGCGGCTTTTATTCTATACCCTCGCAGGATCGAGATGGCATTTTGCGCCGCATTCAACTGCTCGAGAAGTTTGATGGCGCACTCTATGAGGGCTTGTCGTTGGCTCTAGCCCGCAACTATTTGATGGGCGAAATAGAGCTTCAGACGTCGTTAAACGAACAAGGCAAACCTGTCATCGACAGCCTCGATATTGGCACAGGCCCAATCCCTTTTGACGCCATGGGTACAACCTTTGTCCCCTATCCTGGGCGCGCCTTCAGCTTTCGCTATGTATCAGCCACCGATATCTTGAATCAGACAGTTGAGAACCCTGAAGACCTACAATACGTTATCGCCATTGTGGGCACGACGGCCGCGGGCTTAGTGGATTTACGTAATACACCGCTTCAGCAAAACAATTATCCTGGAGTGGAAGTCCACGCGAGCACGATCGCCGGAATATTAGACGCCAACTTTAAAACGCGCCCCTATTACGCTGCAACGGCTGAGTTCTTGATGATTGTGTTGGTAGGTGCGTTGCTATCCATGTTATTGCCTTTGCTCGGAGCCGCCTTACAAACGTTCACTTGGCTATTAATTTCGGGCGCTCTGATTGCACTAAATCTGTATCTGTGGGTCAGCGAGAATACCATCTTGGCGATTGCCCCATTACTGGTATTGACCACCGGCTTGTATATGTTGAGCATGGCCTATGGTTACTTTTTTGAAAGTCGCAACAAAGCAAAATTAAGCGGCTTGTTTGGCCAGTACATTCCACCCGAACTGGTGGACGAAATGGCAAAAGACCCTCAGTCATACAATCTTGAGGCTAAGCGCGAACAACTAAGTGTGTTGTTTACTGACGTTCGAGGCTTCACCAACATCTCAGAAGGGTTAGACCCCAAATCGCTCTCAACCTTGATGAACGACCTGCTCAGCCCTATGACACGCATAGTGCACAACAATGGCGGGACCATCGACAAATATATGGGCGATGCAATGATGGCGTTTTGGGGCGCTCCAGTGGCCAACGCGGATCACGCGAATGCTGCGGTTGAGTCAGGCATGGAAATGCTGGCGGCTTTGGATGATCTCAATCTTAAGTTTGCAGATAAGGGCTGGCCTGAGGTGAAAATAGGCATTGGCATTAATACTGGCGAAATGAACGTGGGCAACATGGGTTCAGAATTTAGAATGGCGTACACAGTCTTAGGCGATGCGGTAAACCTGGGCGCACGTGTCGAAGGTCTAACCAAAGCCTACGGCGTTTTATTCATTGTGACCGAGTTTACTGCTGCCGCCGCACCGGATTACGAATACAGACTGCTCGACAAAGTACGCGTTAAAGGTAAAGATCAAGCGGTAACGATTTTAGAACCAATGGGTAAAAAAGGAGAGATAACTCAAGCTGAGCTGCTCGCTAAAGAGGACTATGACAAAGCCCTAAAGTTGTATTGGAACCAAGACTTTAAAACCGCTCTAACACAGTTTGAAGCATTGCTAGCCAAAGAGCCGGAACGAGCAGTTTATGCGTTATACATCCAAAGGTGTCGCGACTTTATCGACACTCCACCTGCTCGCGACTGGGATGGTGTGTTCGCATTTACAACTAAATAAGCTGAATGTGTTAAAGCGCGCGCTGCACATAGTCGCAGGTCACCCGTAAATCTGATCTTAAGTTCGGAACGTGACACTCAAG
>CAZOIG010000629.1:0-4513 GCA_964579235.1 uncultured Gammaproteobacteria bacterium | reverse complement strand
ATGTATAGTAGCTCTTCGATTTGAGGGTAAATGGCTGCACAGAATAATTGCCTGGTGGTTTTTGATTTCTTTTTTGGCCTGGGCACTGTACGTAAGAACTCTTTTGTCGGAGATTGTATAACCGCAAAGCTGTTTATTTTTGATCAGTCATGTTGAGGGCTGTAACCGGACTAATAAGAAGTTTGGGGGACAGTCACCGAATGAGTTCAGAACTAAAAACCGGGCGAAGTTGTTTAATTTGCATGGCGGCGCTTAGCGGTGTTTTTGTGCTCTGCACTGTTTGAAACTATTGAGGAGGAATAGGCCTGCGTACTTGTATTTATTTTGACCGTTTTACCGCTTTAGAACCATCGCTTGAATGAGCGTATGCTTAGTATTTTAGGGCGTCGAGAGAGCGGTCTAGGCAATATAAATACGAAAAAAAAGCCCGCAACTGCGGGCTTTTTTTGTTCAAACAGCTCTACAACTCATGCATAGCTTAACGATTACGCAGTGCAGCGATTCGCTGTTCTAGAGGCGGATGCGTTGAGAACAAGCTCTTAACTGAGTTGTTGATGCCGAACGCGGCTAGTTGGTTGGGTAACTCGCCTGATTGACCTTTTTGCAGTCTCTCCAATGCGGCAACCATTTTCTGTGGGCTAGAAAGCTGTGCCCCACCTTCGTCGGCGCGGTACTCGCGAACGCGGCTGAAGTACGCCACGACCATCGATGCTAAGAAGCCGAAAATGACTTGCCCGACCATAAAACCGACAAAGTAGCCGATGCCGCGGCCATCGCGGTCGATTGCCAGAGCAAGCGCGCGCGCCGCAAACAGTACGAATACGTTTACCACGCCCTGCACTAACGTCAGCGTGATCATGTCGCCATTGGCGACGTGGGCGATTTCGTGCGCCATTACCGCCTCGGCTTCATCGCGAGTCATGTTCTCGAGTAAGCCGCTGCTCACCGCAACCAAAGCATTGTTGCGATTGGCGCCCGTAGCGAATGCGTTCATGTCGTGTGTGTAGAAAATGCCTACTTCAGGCATGCCGATGCCGGCCGCCCGAGCTTGCCGCTCGACTGTAGACACTAACCAGCGCTCTGTCTCATTCTTTGGCTGGGTAATAACCTGCACCCCAGCTGCACGTTTCGCCATCGACTTAGACATCAATAAGGAAACGATTGAGCCTCCAAAACCGGCTACTAGAGCGAATACCATAAAGGTGCCCTGCTGAGTTTGATACTCGGCGGGTAAGAACTGCAACACGATCGACACAACAATCATGATTGCTGCGTTGGTGGCTAGAAAATAAAAGATTCTTCTCACTTCAGGTCTCCAAAAAAGAATTAAAACTGATTTATGCTAACAGTATATCAATACGAGCGGCTTCGCCTGTATCCAAGTCACATTTTATGACGGTTTAGTCACGAAAAACTGACTGTTTTTGCGTCATCCTTATGCTTCATTACTTACTGAATATCGTAGTAAACCAACCTATTTCAAGTCGCTTTGCCTATGTTAGCCAGCTTAAAACAATTTTTATTCGATTCCGATAAAGAAAATAATGAACTTTCTGAAGAGCGAGCCTTACAACTTGCCGCTGCGACATTAATGTTTGAGGTCTCGCGCTCCGACGGTGACGTTGCCGACGACGAAATTGCCGAACTGAGCGCTATTCTAAAGCGCGATTTCGACCTTAATGATCAGGAACTTGATGAATTGACTCAAGACGCGCGTCAAGCAAGCGATGATGCCATCAGTTTGCAGGGCTTCACCCGCCGTATCTGTGACACATGGGGCAATGAGGAGCGGGTTAAGCTGGTCGAATCGTGTTGGATGATTGCCTTAGTGGATAACAATCTTGATGCGCACGAGCGGCATTTGATTCGCAAAATAGCTGGGCTACTCTACTTAACCGATAATCAGATTATCGTTGCAAAAGAAGCCGCTGCCTCGCGCTTGGGTCAGCGATAAGTCAATTGGCGCTAGATTGAGTGCAAGGCCAGTTGGCGTCTGGCTTTGCGTGGCACAAGCATTTAGAATGCTTGCATTCCAACAAGAACGAAACTACCGCCAATGTCTGTATTTTACTCTGAGCAACCCACCCCTTTGCGTGCCTGGTTAAGGCTCGCATTAGTCGCAACCGCCCTACTCACTCTTTCAGCTTGTGCACAAGACTGCGATTGCGACGGCGTAAACGGTGCCGCCAATACCGCTGAGCGTGAAAAAATAACTTTGCGCGTCGCGCATGGCTGGCCTAAGGGCTACCCTATTTTTGCTGAATCCGTTGACGCTTACGCCCAGATTGTTAGCGCTATGTCTGATGGTCAGATCGAGCTTAAAGTAGACAGTGCGACCCGGCATAAGTCAGCCTTTGGTATCTTTGATTTCGTTAAGAGCGGCCAGTACGACATTGGCCAAACAGCCTCTTACTACTATGGCGGTAAAGACCCAGACACCCTGTTTTTCTCGTCTATGCCGTTCAGTATGACAACCGCCGAACAAACCGCTTGGTTTTACCATGGCGGCGGCTTAGAACTGGCTAATAAAGTGTACGAAAAGCACAATATTCAAGTCATGCTAGGCGGTAACACTGGTATGCAGATGGGCGGCTGGTTTCGCAATGAAATCAACAGCATAGACGACCTTAAAGGGCTGAAGATGCGAATTCCAGGCTTTGGTGGCAAAGTCATGGCGGGCGTTGGCGTTACGCCAACCAATATCCCCGCGGGCGAGCTTTATCAGGCCTTAGAGCGCGGCACCATTGACGCCTTAGAGTGGGTCGCGCCAGGTTTAGACCTACGTATGGGCTTTCATAAGGTTGCGCCTTACTACTACACGGGTTGGCACGAGCCTGGTACTGAGCTTCTGTACTTTTTTAACAAAGACAGCATGGCTAAGTTGCCTGAATGGGCGCGTGAGATTTTACTCAATGCGGCAAAACTTGTGGCTTATGACATGACTACCCACACTTTCGCAGCCAACGCCGATAACTTGGCGATCATGCAAGAGCAGTTCCCCGAATTAGAGATCAGGCAATTTCCGAGTAGCGTGATCGATGCGCTGAAGGAATCAAATGCGCAGTTGCTAGAACAAGAAATGGCGCGCAGTGACGTTGCCAAAGAAATTATTGCTTCCAGAGCGGCGTTCTTACAAAAGGCGCGTGGCTGGACCGAGGTAGGCGTTAAGGCTTATCTTGATTCAATGAGCGAGCAACCATCTGCGTCTACCGCAGATTAAGGCGAGCGAAACAAAACTAGAGCATGGCACGATAACTATGTTTGCGATCAAGCGTTTGATTGACCGAACGAGTCTGCTGCTGGGCAATATAGCGGCGGCCTTGCTCGTGGTTTTGGTGTTATTAATCACTTACAACGTGGTTATGCGTTACACCTTTCGTGCCTCGTCGATCGGTATTGAGGAGCTGTCTTGGCATATTTACGCAGCTATATTCTTGTTGGCCATTCCCTTTGCGCTTAAAACCGAATCGCATGTTCGAGTCGATTTGTTCTACGAGCACTTTAGCGAAAAAACCAAAGCGCTGGTTGATTTGGTGGGGGCCTGTATATTCCTAATTCCCACCTGTTTGGTGGTGATGTGGTCGGGCTGGCACTTTATGTTGGCTGCCTATCAATTGGGCGCACAGCCTGAAACACTCGTGGAGTTCTTCCAAATGCTGGCCGGTGAAGGCATTGGCGAGCGTTCTCAAGACCCTGGGGGGTTACTCAACCGCTGGATTATTAAGGGTGTTATCCCGCTTTCGTTTGCCTTTTTGTTACTCAGCTCGCTGAGCTTTATGATGGATCGTTGGGTAGCGTTTAGCGAGGCTAGAGCATGATTGGCATTAGTATCTTTGCTGTCGCGCTAGCCTTATTGTTACTTGGCTTTCCGGTTGCGTTCACCTTTGCTGGCATTGGTATCGCGTTTGTAGTGCTGTTCGCCGACCCAAGCCAACTCGATCAAATAGCGTATCGAGTGTACGCCAATATGGGCGACGCGGGAGAAGGTCAAGTTCTTATGGCAGTGCCCCTATTCGTGTTTATGGGGCTTATCTTGCAGCGCACCAAACTCGCCGAGCAATTGCTGGAGTCTATGGGCCAATTATTTGGCTCTGTGCGCGGTGGCTTGGCGATCTCAACCATCTTGGTTGGCGCCCTACTCGCCGCATCGACTGGTGTGGTGGGCGCCAGTGTGGTGGCTATGGGGCTAATATCGCTGCCCGTCATGCTGCGCAACGGCTATAGTAAATCCTTAGCCAGCGGCACTATAAGCGGCGCTGGTACGTTGGGTCAGCTCATTCCCCCTTCCATCGTGCTTATTATTTTAGGTGACGTGCTAAGTGTACCGGTGGGTGATTTGTTTCGTGCTGCACTCTTGCCAGGTGTGGTGCTGATTGGTGCCTACATTACTTATGTGTTGATTTATTCCTTCGCGTATCCAGAGGCTGCGCCTGCGGTAGAGCGTGATGAATCAATCTCGCAAACGCGTTTAATCGTGCGCGCTCTGGTTGCAGTCATACCGCCTTTATTACTG
>CAZOIG010000628.1:0-4319 GCA_964579235.1 uncultured Gammaproteobacteria bacterium | reverse complement strand
TACCCATTTGCCTTGTTCAAGGTCTTTGTAGTGCTCAAAGAAGTGAGAGATCTTATCAAGCATTTCTTGTTGTACGTCTCTAAAGGTTGAAACGTTGTTGTAGAACTTAGTGAGCTTCTCGATTGGCACAGCTAAGATCTTAGCGTCTTCACCGGCCTCGTCTTCCATCATTAACATTCCAATTGGGCGGCAGCGAACGACAGAACCAGTAATGAGTGGAAATGGTGCGAGTACTAAGACATCAACCGGATCGCCATCATCTGAAAGAGTTTTTGGAACGTAACCGTAGTTGCAAGGGTAATGCATTGCTGTAGACATAAAGCGGTCTACAAACATAGCGCCTGACTCTTTATCAACTTCATACTTGATTGGATCGCCGTAACGAGGGATTTCGATGATAACGTTGATGTCATCGGGTAACGACGAGCCTGGGCTTACATTGTTTAGTGACATTTTAAGAGCTCCGAATGATTGGTCATAAAAAAACGTGTGTATTATACTGATCGAGGGCTTTTTAACAGCCTCCATTCTATAAAAACTAAAAATAATAATAATTCCTAAAGTTGTAGTCAGACGCGACGTCATTTAGACAAGGATCTGCACCCCTCAAAACTGTGTATCTTGCCTGAATACTCGCTTGCTATAGGAAACACCACTAAGGAGTAAAGCATGGTTTTAGAATTAGTCCCTCCATTATTGGGCGTGTTTGGTTTGGTTATCGCATTTGTCATTTATGCCATGATCGCTAAACAAAACGTCTCACATGAGAAAGTAGCCAGTATCGGCAAGCAGATACACATAGGTGCTATGGCATTTATGCGGCAAGAGTATCGAATCCTATTTATGTTTGTGGCAGTGCTAGCTGTGTTGATCGCATTCAGTGATCTAGGTACCGACACCATGATCGCCTTTTTAGTTGGTGCAGCCTGTTCTGCAGTCGCTGGGTATATTGGGATGTTTACGGCTACCAAAGCTAACACTCGTACAACCATGGCCGCGCACGAACAAGGCTCGTCATCAGCGCTCAAAATTGCATTTTTCGGCGGATCGGTAATGGGACTCTGTGTTGCCTCAATGGGTTTACTCGGTCTAGGCGCGCTTTATTATTACTTTGGCGGAAGCGCAGAGAGCGCTCACACTATTCACGGCTTTGGTATGGGTGCGTCCGTCGTTGCTCTCTTCTCGCGTGTTGGTGGCGGTATTTTTACTAAGAGTGCCGATGTTGGAGCAGACTTGGTTGGTAAAGTAGAAGCAGGCATTCCTGAAGACGATCCTAGAAATCCGGCTGTGATTGCTGATAACGTAGGCGACAATGTTGGTGACGTTGCGGGTATGGGTTCTGACATTTTTGAGTCCTACTGTGGATCAATGATTGCAACCATTGCAATCGCATCAACTCTTAGCCTTGCCATGTTGGATCAGCTTGGTGGCGATCAGGCCTCTCTTATGATGCTGCCTTTGGCCTTATCTTCTCTGGGTTTGCTGTGCTCTGTGCTCGGCATTGTCATAGTAAGCGTTTTAAGCTCTATGTCGGCAGAAAAGGCTCTCCGAGCGGGCACCATGGGCACGTCGATTATTTTTATATTGGCATCCTTAGCGCTGATTAATCATTTTGAAATCAGTACTTCGGTTTGGTATTCAGTTCTGATTGGTTCAGTTGGCGGTATCGTAATTGGCTTAGTGACCGAGTATTACACTGCAGGTAAGCCAATTAGAACGATTGCAGCCTCAGGCGAAACCGGTGCGGCAACTGTCATTATTTCTGGCCTTGCGATTGGTATGGAGTCAGTGGTCGTTCCTATCCTAACGCTGTGTGGGATCATTTATTTCTCAAGTGAGTTCGCAGGTTTATACGGTGTTGCAATTGCAGCCGTAGGAATGTTGGCAACGGTAGGAATCACCATGGCAATCGATGCCTATGGTCCTGTTGCTGATAATGCGGGTGGTATCGCAGAGATGGCTGGTTTAGGTAAAGACACCCGTGATATTACCGATTCACTTGATGAAGTAGGCAACACGACTGCAGCAATAGGTAAGGGCTTTGCTATTGGAGCCGCGGCGTTGGCCGCACTTGCGATAATGTCAGCCTACATTGAAACCGTTGCATCCAATATAGAGGGCTTTAGCCTGCAAATTAACAACCCAGAAGTATTAGTGGGTATGTTTATTGGTGGTATCTTCCCATTCCTCGTCAGTAGTCTAACTATGACTGCGGTAGGTGACGCGGCTTTTGAGATGATCAAAGAGGTTCGTCGTCAGTTCAAAGAAATCCCGGGTTTACTCGAAGGCACTGCTGAGCCTGACACCGAACGGTGCGTAGAGATTGCGACTACCGCAGCCCTCAAACGCATGATCTTGCCCGGTATCTTGGCTGTTTCTGCACCAGCCGTAGTTGGCTTTGGGATTGGCGCTGAAGCACTCGGTGGAATGCTGGGTGGTGCATTACTTGGCTGTGTTTTACTCGCGATCACGATGGCCAACGCCGGTGGTGCTTGGGACAATGCGAAAAAGTATGTAGAACGCGGTAACCATGGTGGTAAGGGTTCTGACACTCACGCGGCTGTTGTGGTTGGCGATACCGTAGGTGATCCGTTCAAAGACACCTCTGGTCCATCAATGAATATTCTGATTAATGTTATGGCAATCGTAAGTCTGGTTATTGCACCATTATTGGCAGCCTAAGCAGACGCTTTATTTAAGCTAGAAGAGCCGGCTGCAAAGCCGGCTTTTTTTATTGGCTATAGCTTTGTGCATACCAGTGAGCAATTCGGAATTGTCTTTGTGCGACGTCTTAGGTAACCTGCATCTCGCCTAAAGAGTTCGTTAGAGCTCATTTGTTCATACGGTTCCTACTATGTTAATCAGCCCCATCAAAAATCTCGATGAAATTTCAAAAGCAGCGGTCTGGCGACAATCGAACCGACTCACATCGCTTTCGTTTTCTAGCCATTCTTGGCATTGGTTAAGCGATCAAGAGTCTCTGACCCAACGTCTGATAGATGTTTCCGGTGGTGAGTTTGAAGTTGATTTGCTGTCTCAGCAAATCCAGGTTCCGCTGGTTAATGAGCAACGCAGCCTTAATCAGGCTCAGCATTTGGCAGCAACGGTGCGACAAGTGTGTTTAAGAATCCATTCGACTCCGATCGTGCTTGCACGAAGCATAATCCCGCTGGATCTGATCAAGCAGAGTCAAAATGGGCTCACTAGTTTAGGCAAACAGCCATTGGGACAGTTGCTTTTTAAAGAGGGTCGAGTACGAACTGACGGTCGACAATATATGAAATCTCGAGACGGTATGATTATTGGACGTAAAACTCCTTACGAATACGCCGGAGCAAATATTTTGGTTAGCGAATTCTATCTACCGCGTATAAGCGAGTTTAAATTCTGGTAACGAAAAAAAAAGACCGCAACTCAGCGCGGTCTTTTTATGTTCAAGATTCTGGCTAGTTACCAGAACCTTGAACAAGGCACTAATTAAATCTTAGTCTTAATCTTAGTCGCCAGCTGTACTCAAAAGGGATTTGAGCGCCACGATCAATACTGCTGGTGAAGCAAAAGCAGCTAGGTTAGCAGAAACCGCAGCCATCTGTGATCCTGCACCCAGCTGAGCCGCTAAGCCATTGAGTGCGCCCGCAGTGGCAAGAAACGCGATACCTGCAATCAAAAATGTACGAGATTCGGCGCCACTTACATTAAGAAAGCCTACCACCAAACCTGCAACCGCTAGAATTGTGCCTAAGTGTGGAATGTCTAAGCTTAATAAACCGGCTGCAACAGCAACGACAACACCCGCTAAGAATAGATAACGACCCATTTGTGACATATTCATATAAAACTCCTTTGATAATTTTTGAGTACACAGCTAGGAATTTCCCCATACCGATAACTCTATTGTGTTCTGCGCTTTGGCAGACTCTGATAAATGGAATCAAGGTGGTCCTCGATTTCCTTGAGAACGGAAAGGTTCCTCCGATCTCGATTATCAGTATGGTTTAGAAATCGGTATTCCGCAAATAGCTTTTTCCGCTTGCTAGACAGTATGTTCGCTAAAACGTGTAAAAAACTGTGTCTACTTGCTTGGGGTGGTCTTTTTCGGCGTAGCAAGATTCGCTGTTCGGATCATTGGAAATGGCACATGAATGAGCGCACAAATTGCTCTAACTAACTCGTGCTCGTTACTAATGACCTCGTCATCGTGAGTAACGCACGCGCTCAATGCCTTAACGAGACGATATTTTTCTTTTGGTCTGAGAGTGTTTAGCGCTTTTAGTGCTTGGTCTAATCGCTTCTGCCAATCTTCGGAAAAAGAAAGATTG
>CAZOIG010000627.1:0-2807 GCA_964579235.1 uncultured Gammaproteobacteria bacterium | reverse complement strand
AAACAGGGGTGCGGGCTATATTGGGTCAACAAGTGACGGTGACGGCCGCTAAAAACTTGGTGACGCAGGCTGTTCAGCAACTGGGCGAAGCGACTCACGGGTTCCCCAGTGGTTTAGACTACTATTTTCCTACGCCAGAGGCATTTTTAAAAAGTGACTTAAGCTTTTTCGCGATGCCAGCTAGCCGCAAAGATACTTTGCACAGGCTGGCACGCTATCTGCTGGAGAGTGATGCTCCAGAAGACGTTGACCGCTGGTTAGACATTAAGGGAATTGGACCGTGGACGGTTAACTACGTAAAGTTGCGTGCACTGAAAGAGCCTGATGTTTGGCTGGCCGGTGATGCAGGCATTAAGAATGCACTTAAGCAACGCGCCAGACACCCTAATGCTGAAACGGCTGATCAAACATTGGCGACCTCGATTTCGCCCAACGATCTGCGCCCTTGGCGCAGCTATGCGACCCTACAGCTGTGGAATCAGCTATAGCGCATCATCGATAAAACGGTAAACATAAAAATGACGACACGAATTAAATCAGCTGGGCTCGCATCCGAGCTTGAATCCCACACGGATTATTTTGAATCCCCATTAGGATGGCTGAGATTACATGCGAACGATATTGGTCTGATGGGCGTGCGTTTTGTGGAGGAGCAAGGGCAGGCGAACCCGAATCTAATTACACAAACTACTCAGTCTCAATTGCAGGAGTATTTCGCCGGCGATCGAACCAGTTTTGATCTTCCATTAGCACCCAAAGGCACTGAGTTTCAGGTGGAAGTTTGGAGAGCACTATTAGACGTTGCTGCAGGTGATACCGCGAGCTATGCGGATATAGCAAAGACTATCAATCGCCCCAAGGCGGTACGCGCAGTTGGGGCAGCGAATGGGCAAAACCCAATTGGGATCATCGTGCCTTGCCATCGCATTATTGGCAGCAATGGCAAATTGACTGGCTATGCCTTTGGCTTGGATCGAAAAGCATGGCTTTTGCGACATGAAGGCGCACTACTGATTTAGCCATGCAACGGTTTTAGTTCAGCAACCAGTGGATTGCAGCACCTATATTACTGTAAAAGTCCTTTAAGTTAGTTGCTTGGGAATCTCTGTTTTAGCACGCTCGATCAATTCCGCCCAGTCACCGGACTTAGCTTGGCGCAGTATCTTAGTATTCGGATACCAAGTGCTTTGCTCATCGTTCATCCAACGCCAATCCGCGTGCGGTGACAACAATACAATACTCTTTTTATTCAGAGCGCCAGCTAAGTGGACCACCGAGGTGCAAACTGAAACGACCAAATCCATTTGTTCGATGAACGCGCCAGTGTGCGCGTAGCTTATGAGTTCTGTCTCTAAGTCATGCACCCCGTGCTCGCTCAATAGTGCTTTGTGCTCGCCGGTAATTGGCAATTGCAAACTGTAAAAATCATAGTCTTCGTTTGCTTCGCCGTTAACGCGAGTAATGTCGAGCATTGTTTCGATTGGACATGAGCGATGATGATTGATTTGTTGAGTGGGACTGCCCGCCCAAACTAAACCAATTTTTGGCTTTGTGCTTGAACTGTCAGTGAGCTTGTCTACCACCACGCTGTCAGAAATCTGCAAATACGGTGTCTGCTTGGGCAAACTATCCAGAGTAATGCCCAGCACTCCGGGGATGCTCATGATTGGGATGTAAACATCGAATAAATCACCCGGTAGGCTGCCTGGTAAACGCACCTCGTCGATGCAATCCATGTTCTTGAATAACAGGCGTAGCGGTTCAGTGCAGACCAGCACGAGACGCTTACAACGTTTGCGTAGCTCTGGTAAGAAGCGTGCGAATTGAATAGCATCACCATTGCCTTGTTCGGTATGCACTAACAGCGTTTTATCGCTGATATCTTCTCCTGCCCATTGCGGTTGAGGGCAGTTGAACGGATGGAAGGTTGGCATTTTCCAGCGCCACTCGTACTCAGGCCAACCTTGCTCGAAGTCACCTTTCATCAGGGT
Source organism: uncultured Gammaproteobacteria bacterium (assembly GCA_964579235.1). Taxonomy (GTDB): domain Bacteria; phylum Pseudomonadota; class Gammaproteobacteria; order Arenicellales; family Arenicellaceae; genus Arenicella. The sequence goes on along the minus strand of CAZOIG010000627.1, from coordinate 816 downwards.
GACGCAGCCGCGATTGAAATGCGCCGTGGCGTATTGATTATCGGCCTTGATCGCGGCTTCGTAACAGCGAATAGCGTCATCGAATTGGAGCTTTCCTGCATAGGCATGCCCTAGACTATTCCACGCTTCAGCGTGATCAGCCTGAACTTCGACCAGCGCTTCGAGGGTCTCAATAGCAAGCTCCCACGATTCTTGGTCGGAATAGGCAACACCTAAGTGATATCTCAAAACGGTACTGTCTGGATCATCTTTTAGGCATTCACGGTAAAGAGGAATCGCTTTGTCGATCTCTTTACGGCGGTGAAAACCAATGGCCTGATCGACCTTCACTTGTTTAGGATCTGGCGCTACAAACTGCGACAAGGCTTCGTCTGGGATCGAAAAGCTGGTGTGTAATAGGGGGTCGTTAAAATCAAGTAAGGCTGGGTAGCTCCAGGGCAACATTTGCACAGAAAATATTTCCTGCACACCTTCTGAAAAGTTCAGAAACGCAACGGATTCCCCTGTATTGATGTCGACAATCCAAACGCCACATTTTCGTTCCTGCTCACGTTCAGTTAGGGGCAAGCCTGCAAACACAGCTGTTTCACGTACTTGAGATAAGCCTATGATGGCGTAGTTCTGGACGAAGTCCAGCCCACGGCAGAATCCAGGCACTTCAGCGACTACCCGTTTTGCGCCGGTTTTTTCGTCCACCACAACCAATTGACCGGCACCCGACTCGAGCACCCATAGTTGATCCTGATACCAGCGCGGTGAGTGCGGCATGGATAGGCCTTCGATGATCATGCGATCATCCTCTATATCCATAATCAT
>CAZOIG010000626.1:0-1944 GCA_964579235.1 uncultured Gammaproteobacteria bacterium | reverse complement strand
CTGATCTTAATTTTAACGCTGTTGGTGCTTGGCTACGGCTTCGGCTCGTACCGAGAAAAGCAGCACTATAAGTCGATTTTCAGGCGGGAAAAATCGCTTGGCAATATTATGGTTTTCGAAAGTCGGTTTCCTCCCAACACGCCTTTGAATCAAGGTGGCGAGTTGGTAGCTGGCAATGTGGTGATTTCCATCGATTACTTTAAGGCTTTTGTTGCTGGTTTGCGGCAACTGGTGGGTGGCCGTTTGCGGACCTACGAGACCCTATTAGATCGTGGCAGACGTGAAGCCGTCTTGCGTATGAAAAAAGAAGCCGAGTCGCTCGGAGCAGACTGCATTTTTAATGTTAAGTTTGAAACGTCGTCTATCTCCAAGGGCGCGCAAGATCGGATTGGTTCAATCGAGGTTTTGGTCTACGGGTCTGCCATCAAGCAAGCTTAAGCAAGCGCGAATGAACTCTGCCAATTATCAAAATCCTACTCCAGAAGAGGGCATCAATTACTCAGATGAGCACCCATTAAAAGAGTTTGCCCAATTGTTATTGGGAGTCGGTGCGTTTATCGCTATCGTCATCTTGCTCATTAACTTGCTCGCTGGCGCCATTGCCCTGCGTATTCCCTTTGAATACGAAAAGCGCATGGTAGGTGAATCTGAATTTGTGCAAGTTACACCATCGAAGCAACAAGAGTACCTAGCTAATTTGGCGTATAGGGTCGCTTCGCAGATGGATTTGCCGCCGCAGATGACCTTAACCGTGCATTACAGCGATGACCCTATGGTTAATGCTTTTGCGACTTTGGGCGGCAATATTATTTTTTTTGAGGGTTTGCTGAATGCGGTTGAATCGGAAGATGAACTGGCCGCTGTGGTTGCACACGAAATCGCACACATTAAACATCGCCATCCAATTGTGGCTCTGGGTAAAGGGCTTACCGTTGCGGTATTGGCGGCGTTTGCTACGGGTGCCTCAGGCAGTAGTGCCGGACAATGGTTGATTGGCAGTTCTGCAAATCTGACTATGCTTAAGTACTCAAGAGAGCATGAGCTTGAAGCCGATCTAGAGGCGGCGCAAGCTCTCTACGCCTTATATGGGCACATTGGTGGTGCGCAGCAATTGTTCGCGACCTTCGCAAAGCTAGAGGGATCAGAGGAGGGCGATTCGACTGCGGTTGAGATGTTTCGCAGTCACCCTTACTCCGCAAACCGCTGGCTTGAACTCGAAAATGCAGCGATCGCAAAGGGCTGGAAGCGTACTGGCAAGCTCACTCCAATACAGAGTTTTGATGAGTGATCTTTCGCTGTTTGCGCATTACTTGCGCCTAGCTAGTAACCTAAGCTAGCAACTCAAGTTGCCAGCGTTTACGCCTTGTTTTATATTCAGATGTCTAGCAACATTGATTAGGCTTGCGGTTTTTCAAACCAAAGTACAGAGGGGCGCGTGGCTGGCAAAGCCAACATTTGCACTTGCGTCAATAATAAAAACACACAACAGAGGAAGTCATTGTGTCGAGTATCAAAAAAAATCAAGAAAGCGCAACTCGTAGAAAGGTCGTTAAAACTGCATTAGGTGGTACCGCCGCGGCTGTTGCACTCCCAGCGAAGTGGACTTCACCTGTTTTAAATACGGTACTTACGCCAACTCACGCTCAGACTTCTGCGCCGAGTCTAACGCCGGGAGTATATGTTTCAACTGGTCCTCTGGCGTTTAATTTTTCTCAAGCGCAAAATACTGAGTACGCCCTATTGGATTATCTGATCGCGCCAGCGCACGCTACTTCGTCTTTCGTTTCAAACGATATTTGTGCATCAGACGCGGGTGACTCTGGAAATTCAACTTTGTACATTCGAGTGAATTCGGATTTGACCATTGACGTTGCCATTGATTCGCTTGATTTAGCGGATGATGCTTCTGGAGCATGTGGTGTATCCAATGTTACGGCGACGATC
>CAZOIG010000625.1:0-2376 GCA_964579235.1 uncultured Gammaproteobacteria bacterium | reverse complement strand
AAAGGTTCGCGACTGCGCATTGGAGCGATACAGAATGGCAACTTCGCTGCGTTGCCCACCTTCATCGACCCAGCTCTTGATTTGCTCAACCACAAACTTGGCTTCTTCGCGCTCTGTATAGGCAACAAATAATTTGACTGGCTCGCCTTCCTCGCCTGCCGTCCACAGGTTTTTGCCCATGCGAGAATCATTGTTTTGAATCACCGCGTTGGCTGCGTCCAGGATATTGGTAGTAGAACGATAGTTTTGCTCTAAGCGTATTACCTTAGTCTCAGGAAAGTCTTTTTCAAACTGCAGAATGTTTTCGACTTTAGCCCCGCGCCAGCCATAGATCGACTGGTCATCATCGCCCACGGCGAACAAATTGTGCGACTTCGCGACTAACAAGCGTAACCAAGAGTATTGAATGGTGTTGGTGTCCTGAAATTCGTCAACTAGTACGTGCTGAAAACGATTTTGGTAGCGTTCTCGCAATACCTCGTTGTCGCGCAGCAATTCAAACGCGCGCAATAACAACTCCGAAAAGTCAATCAAACCGAAACGCTGGCACAAGACTTCGTAGTGGCTGTAAATTGCCAGCATGGTTTGTTGTTGCGCATCATTATTTTGAATGACGTTGTTGGGTCGACGCCCCTCTTCTTTGTGGCCATTGATATACCACTGCACCTGTCTTGGTGGCCAATAGGCTTCGTCTAAGTCCAATTCCTTTAAGCAGCGTTTAACCATGCGCAACTGGTCGTCGCTATCCAAGATCTGGAACGATTGGGGAAGATTGGCTTCTTGATAATGCTGACGTAAAAAACGATGTGCCAAACTGTGGAAAGTGCCAATCCACATGCCGCTCATCGGTACGCCAAGAATATCTTCCACACGCGACCGCATTTCGCGGCTCGCCTTATTCGTAAATGTAACGGCCAAAATCGACAGCGGTGACACGGAATGCGCTTCCACCAAATAAGCAACACGCGAAGTCAGAACACGGGTTTTACCGCTGCCCGCTCCCGCTAAAATAAGTAATGGCGAAGGCGGCGCAGCAACCGCTTCGCGCTGCGCATCGTTCAGCTCGTCAAAGATGTGCGATATGTCCACGTCGCCTTACTCTACGGTAACGGACTTGGCCAAGTTACGCGGTTTGTCTATGTCTGTACCTTTTAGTAAAGCTACGTGGTAAGACAACAACTGCAATGGAATGGTATACAAAATGGGCGCGATGTAGTTGTTCACCGCCGCCACATTCAACACTTGTGTGTCTTCACCGCTTTCTATTCCTGAAGCTGAATCAGCGAATACAAAGAGCTTACCCCCACGGGCTCGGACTTCTTCAAGGTTAGACTTCAGCTTTTCGAGCAATTCATCATTTGGGGCCACCGCAACCACTGGCATGTCTTCGTCGATCAACGCCAATGGGCCATGCTTGAGTTCGCCCGCCGCATAAGCCTCAGCGTGGATGTACGAAATTTCCTTTAGTTTAAGCGCGCCTTCTACCGCTATTGGGAAATGCGCACCGCGCCCTAAGAACAACGTGTGTTGCTTGTCGGCAAAGTGTTTCGACATCGCGATTACTTCATGCTCAAGCTCCAGTATGTTTTCTATTTGCTGCGGCAGGGTGCGAAGCTCTTGCACTATCTGAGTCTCGACCTGATCCGCACTTCGCCCGTCACCGATGCGGCGGCGCCGTAAACAAATTGCCACCATCAGAAGAGTGACTAGCTGAGTCGTAAAGGCTTTGGTTGACGCGACCCCAATCTCTCGGCCCGCTCGGGTAAAAATGGTTAGGTCGCTAGCGCGAACCAAAGAGCTCTCCGGAACATTACAAATACACAGGGTATTCGAGTAGCCCATGCCTTTGGCCATTTCCAGTGCCGCCATCGTGTCGAGGGTCTCGCCAGACTGAGAAATCGTCATGAACAAAGTGCCTTCGTTGACCACATGCTGACGATAACGGTACTCGCTGGCGATCTCTACATCGCAGCGTACGCCGAAACGTTCAAACCAATATTTAGCAACACTGGCCGCATTGAAGCTGGTGCCGCAGGCTACGATTTTTAGTTCTTTGGCGGCATCGAATATCTCTCTCGCCTCATCACCAAACGGCAATTCAAGGACACTGTCGGCGCCTAAGCGGCCTTCCATGGTTTCGGTAATGGCGCGCGTCTGCTCATGAATTTCTTTTTTCATGTAATGCGCATAGCCACCCAAATCAGTTTCTTCATCTGATAGGGTGCTAACCAGAACTGGTCGTTCAACGACATTGCGCTGTGAGTCGTAAATCACCACCGAGTCAATTCTCACATCGGCGATGTCGCCGTCTTCAAGCACGATGTACTTCTGTGCAACGGGGATTAGGGCGGACATGTCCGACGCAATAAAGTTTTC
>CAZOIG010000624.1:0-5275 GCA_964579235.1 uncultured Gammaproteobacteria bacterium | reverse complement strand
CACTTCTAATTCTTTGGTGCGTTCTTTTACGCGGTTTTCCAACTCTTCGTTGGCTGTCCGCAGGGCTTCAGCGGCGCTCACTGTTTCTGTAATGTCCTCATAGGTGGTGACAAAGCCTCCATCAGGCAAAGGCTCGCCAGTGGACTTAATAACCGTACCATTACGCCGCGAACGAATGCTTTGGTAGCGCTCACGTTGTTTTAAGTGACCCAGTCGTTTGTTCACTTCCGCTTGCGCATCTTTCCCTCCAAAATCACCGCGCTCTGCATTGAATTCAAGCACCTCTTTGATTGGCTTGCCAATGTACAAGAGGTCATCAGGGTAATCGAAAAGCTTTAGATAACGCTCGTTCCAGATTAACAAGTTTAAATTTTGATCTACTACCGATATGCCATGCGTAATGTTTTGGAGTGTCGACTCCATTAAACGCCGATTAAAACGCAGAATGTCAGAAGACTCGTCCACCAAAGTAGAAATATCTTCTAGATACTTTTCACCATCGCTAATGACTTCGGCAATCACACGTTCCGCCGACGTAGTGCCGATAACACCTGCCATCGCGTTTTGCACCATCAACACTAGTCGACTTTCAATTTGGCTGTGAGTGTCTGCGCCAGCACGTTTTAGCTGATCGTACTCTCTGAACACCTTTTCGGTGTTGCGCTCACCAATGATCGATTCGGACAATATGCGTAACGATTTTCGATCCAATGTGCCCGACACCGTGCGATCATCATCGTTAGTAACTAGCTTATCTCGGCCAGCCTGCTGAAGGCGCTGAGCGTCTGCAGACAAAGGCGAGTAAGCGAACCTGACCGCTTGCATTCGCTCTAATGTGGATTGTTGTGCGCCACGCGAAAACAATACTAGAGTCACTACATTAACCAAGGTCGACCAGAATACGCCATGGGCCAAAGAGTCGCCAAAGTCAAAACCTAACAGGCGCTGCGGATGAAAGATAAAGTCTTCACCAAACACTGTGTAGATGGTCTCTGGGGCTAAAACAGTAGGTACTAAAAGAGTGTAGAGCCAAACAAAGAAACCAACCAATAAACCATAAAATACCCCTTTACTGTGTGCTCTCTTCCAGAAAAAGGAGGCTACCAAAGGAGGAAACAACAAGAAGAAAGCGGCGAAGGAAATTAAGCCGATGTTGGCAAGTTGGTCGTTCGCGTCCATCAACAAAAAATAGGCGTAGGCGCCAGCAAGCAATGCAACAATGGTTAAGCGTCTCACCAGTAAAACCACCGGCTCCAACTTGAAACTCGTCTTAGCTTGCTGACCGCGAGACTGAATGATTGATGGCATCACCCAATCATTAGAGACCATGGTGCTCAGGCTGATCACCCCCACGATCACCATTCCTGTGGCCGCTGACAGCCCTCCGATAAACGCAATCAAACCCAGCGTAGGATTATCAAACGACAACGGTAGAGTCAGCACGTACCAGTCAGGGTTGGTGCCTGGCAGTAGACTACTACCAGCAATCGCAATCGGGATCACCACCAGACTAGTGAGCAATAAATACACGGGCACCAACCACGCCGCTGTTTTAACGTCACTCACGTTGCGTGCTTCCACCACGGTTACTTGGAACTGGCGCGGCAATAGAAGAATTGCACTAAGGCTGAGCAGCGTTCTGGTGATAAAACTTAGCCATGTGCTGGCATCATCTGTGTCGATGGTACTCTTTGTGATCGACGAGACTAGATCAATCGGGGTGGCCAGTTCCTCGTCGCTTGAAAGCAAATAGAACGCAAAGAATCCCACCGACAAGATGGCGATAAGTTTGATGATGGACTCAAAGGCAATCGCCAGCACCATGCCTTCATGGTGTTCGCTAGAATCGATATGGCGGGTACCAAATAGAATCGCAAACAGAGCGAGTAATGCGCCTGTTATCAAAGCAACGGTATGAACGGCAACTTGACCACCTTCCCCACTCTCTTGACTCAATATCAGATATGACTGGGTGATCGCCTGCAATTGCAATGCGATGTACGGCAGAGAGCCAATGACCGCGATCAGGGTCACTAAAACACCGATCTTGCGGCTTTTCCCAAAGCGACTCGCGATAAAATCAGAAACGGTGGTGATGTTGTTTTGCTTGCAGATCAAAATCATTCGCTGCAGCAAACCAAAGCCGAAAATAAAGACTAAACAAGGGCCTAGGTAGATCGCCAGATAATCCAAGCCGCGAGTGCTGGCTGTACCAACGGCGCCATAAAAAGTCCAAGAAGAGCAGTAAACACCAATCGAGAGTGCATAGATTATGTGACGATGATTACTAAACAGCGGCCGAGAGTCACCCGCGTAGGCAAGCAGAAACAGCAGCATCAAATAGCCCAATGCAAGGGCGGCTATCCATTCGACTCCAATCATTTCAGTTGTTTATGGTTTGGGGGAGCATTGGGCATGCAGTAAGGACTTAAGCAAAAGTATCAGAAACAAGAGTGAATCCCAAAAAAAATGGCGTTGAATGGCGGTTAAGCCAAACAACGCCGAAGCTACATCCTCCTTAAAACTTGCCGAGGAGTATCATCCAACTCACATCAAAGGGAATGAGTCAGTCTGCTAAAAGCATGATTAGAACGCGTACTTAGCCGTTACTTGCAGGCGAGTTAAATCACCTTCGGCACCGTTTTCGAGTTCGCGATTTGCTGTGATGATCTCACCACCAAAGGTCAACTTGGGTGTTGGCGAGTACATCAAGTTAAGATTTAGGTTAGATACTCTTTCGGTGTTGGTCGCCGCTAAACCGTTTGCCAAGTCGGCAACCGATAAGGCGTAAGTCAGAGTGCTGCGCCATTTTTCGTTCCAACGGTGACGGTACGCCACATAACCACCGGTAATTGAGGTTAAGTCCAGCTCGCCATTCGCATCAATACCGCCATCCCTAAACGCATTGAGAGCCACGTAGCGACCCAAGTTGCCAGTTGCAAATGAGTATTTAAAATCATTGCCGTTCTCAAATTTGTACACACCAGCCACGTTTACACCGACACCAAAGTCAGTTTCGTCCATGCCGCCGCTGTCTAAGCCAATTTCACGGCCAACTGCCGCTATAGACCATGAATGATTGCCCGTGGTTTTGTTGTAGCGCGCAACGATGTCGGGGATCGTATTGTCGTCAAAGTCAGAATTTACAATACCTGAACCACCATCAGCCAAGCTGGTTGAAGGGTTTTCTAATGCGAAATTAAACGAACCACCGTCAAGCTTTTTAGTCCAGCGAATCTGAGCTTGTCGGTTAAATACGGTGCCCGATGTAGGCCCAATAAAGTCTACGGCTTCTGGGAGCGCGCCGACGTTGAAAAACGTACTCCACGTTTGACCAATCCGCACCGATGCATCGTCGGCGTAGTCCCAATCCAAGAACGCATGACGAATTCTAGGGTTGGTGGAGTTACTGATGCGCTCGTCGCCACCGCCAGACAAGAAGTCGATCTCGATGTGGCTTTTTAGTAAGCCGGCATCGGTTTCTGTGGCAGTCTTAAAGAAGAAACGCGAGGTTTTAACCGTTGAGTCGAAGTGTGCACCTTCGCCCTCTGCGCCAATCGGAATTAAGCTTGGCACCAAGATTTCATCGCCGATGTTACCGGGACGAGGGCCGTCTTTGTAATCGCTGTACATGCCGTCAATTTTCACGAAACCGCCATAGGTAAACGACGTGTTGGGGGAAAGGTTGACCTTACTGCCACCGTCATTAGCGTGCGCTTTAACGACTTCCGCCACTTGCGTTTCTAATACGGCTTCCTTTTGTTGATGTTGTTCTTGCTGAGCACTCATCAAGGCTTTGAGCTCCTTGAGCTCTTGCTCCATCTGTTGAACGCGTTGCTCAAGTGAGGTGGCGCCCATTACAGCCGTCGCCGGTGCGAGGCTTAATGCACTTGCACTGAGCAGCAAGCTGGCTACAACTTTGAGTTTCATAGTGGTTCTCCTTATCGTTTTTATAAAAATGGATGAGCGCACTATTCCAAAGAGCTAAGTCGGCGAGTATTAGCCTTTGGTCTATATTCGACTATAGTCGTAGGAACAAAATTGAATTGGCCATGTGGCGCGCTTCCCGCGCACACAAAAACTACCACCAAGGTCGAATAGCAGCCTATGTGAGCCTGGTGATATGGTGATGGTGTTGTCGTTTGAACCCAATCAGACATTACTCGACCCAGAGCATTACTATGACTACATACGTACAAGAATACGCAAGCTGGCAAGCCGATCCGCACAGCTTTTGGATGGCGAAAGCGCGCCAACTAAACTGGCATACACAGCCAACGCAAAGCCATAGCATTGATGCCGATGGCTTAAGCCAATGGTTTGCAGACGGGCAACTGAACACCAGTTATCTCGCGCTCGATCAGCATTTAGAACAAGGCCGGGGTGAACAAACCGCTTTGATCTACGACTCGCCGGTTACAGGCTCGCTGGAGAAATTTACGTACGCAGAACTCCATGCAGAAGTCAGCTTGCTGGCTGCCGTCATTCAAGATTTAGGGGTGAGCAAAGGCGATACGGTTGTTATCTACATGCCGATGATTCCGCAAGCGGTGATGGCTATGCTTGCCTGTGCCCGAATAGGCGCCATTCACTCCGTTGTGTTTGGTGGCTTTGCAGCGCCAGAACTGGCTGCGCGCATAGAGGACGCTGAACCCAAGCTGGTACTAACCGCCTCTTGTGGGATCGAAATAAATAAACTCATTGCCTATAAACCTCTGCTTGATGCCGCTTTAGATCTTGCCCAACACAAACCCGCGCAATGCATGGTGTTACAACGACCTCAGCTTGAGGCGCAGCTGACATCAGCTCGCGACACCGACTGGCAACATACTGTTAATAACGCAAAACAAGCTTGTTTAAGCGCCGACGCGGTGCCGATTGCGGGCGATCACCCTCTGTATATTCTGTATACGTCTGGCACTACCGGTAAACCTAAAGGCGTGATGCGGACCCATGGTGGGCATGCCGTCGCCATGCAATACAGCATGGAGAGTGTTTACGGAATGCGCGCCGGAGATACATTTTGGTCTGCGTCCGACATCGGTTGGGTGGTGGGCCATTCTTACATCGTCTATGCGCCACTTATTCAAGGTTGCACAACAGTTCTATACGAAGGCAAACCTATTCTCACGCCTGATGCAGGCGCTTTTTGGCGAGTTATTGAACAATACAAGGTGAATGCCCTATTTGCCGCACCAACCGCCTTTAGAGCGATTCGCGGGGTGGACGCCAATTGCGAGCTGATCAACCACTACGATACATCGAGCTTAAGAAC
>CAZOIG010000623.1:0-2720 GCA_964579235.1 uncultured Gammaproteobacteria bacterium | reverse complement strand
AATGGTAATCACATATCAGCGTTTAATGAGCGTGATCCGCAGCAGTTACCCTGGGCAGACCTTGAAGTGGATGTAGTGATGGAGTGCACTGGGTTTTTCCGAGATGTTGAAGGCGCGACCAAGCACTTAGACGCCGGAGCCAAACAGGTACTGATTTCTGCTCCAGGGAAAGGCGACATTAAGACCGTTGTGTATGGTGTGAACCAATCGATAATCGAGCCTAGCGACCTAATTATTTCTAACGCTTCATGTTCGACGAACTGTCTGGCTCATATTGCTTACGCGGTTCAAGACGCGGTAGGTATTGAGTATGGCCTGGTCAACACAGTGCACGCGTACACCAATACACAACGTCTTTTGGATGCATCGCATAAGGACAAACGGCGTGGTCGCGCAGCAGCAGCCTCTTTGATCCCAACCACCACCGGATCCGCCAGAGCCATCGGAAAGGTTATTCCAAGCCTAGATGGCAAACTTGATGCTGTTGCCGTTCGTGTGCCGACCATCAATGTCTCGCTTCTGGATCTCTGTTTTGTGCCCACTAAGAAAGTTACCATTGAGTCTCTAAATGACATATTTGTCGGGTATCGTGAGGGTCGTGAAGATGTATTTGATCTAAGTTTCGAGCCTTTGGTGTCGATAGATTACAACCATGATTCTCGATCTTGTGTAGTTGATGGATTACAAACTCGGCAAGTTGGAGAAATGATTAAGGTGCAAGCGTGGTACGACAATGAGTGGGGATTCTCAAACCGAATGTTGGATACCGCGAGTGTGATGCACTCAAGTTTTAATGCAAACTAATTATGGTCCGATAAGCGCGACCTCTTAGCTCAACCCAGTTAGCCCACCTAAATTAGCCCGCCTAAAGACGATGCCAGATAGAGAAACATTATTTGAAGCGCTTGCGCATCATGCTGAACGTATTGCTGATACTCATTTGCTTGACCTGTTCGAAGAGAACCCGAACCGTGTTAGCGATCTGAGTTTCGATCTAGGGTCATTTCAGCTGGATCTGAGTAAAACCCATTTATGTGGACCATTGCTTGATATCTATACAACGATCGCGGAACAAATAGGGTTCGTTACCAAACGAGATGATTTCTTTCGCGGAGCGAAGATCAACTCCACTGAATCTCGTGCTGTTTTACACCCCTTATTGCGTCAAACCTCAGCTCAGTTTCACTCAGAGCTGTCAGTAGACTTGTCGGAGCAAGCGCTGCACGCCCGTGATTCTTTTGAGCGTCAACTTAAGCAAATTCGCTCTCGTATTGAGCAAGGCGAGCAGCCGATAACCGATCTGATTCACATTGGGATTGGCGGTTCGTCTTTAGGTACTCAATTGGTCTACGAATCGTTGAGCGGTTTAGTCAATCCATTACGAGTTCATTTCGTGAGTAATATTGACGGACATCAATTAGCCAGTGTGTTGGCCATGTGCGATGCACATTCGACATTGGTGTTCGGCATCTCAAAAACGTTTACCACAGCTGAAACGCTGCAAAATGTGCGCACAGTTTTGGAGTGGCTCAACCAAGAAGGCGTTGAGTCACCCCAGTCAAAACTCTATGCGGTAACGGCTTCACCGGCGTCAGCTCTTGAGTTCGGCGTGTTTGAGGATCAGGTTATAGAGTTCCCAAATTGGGTAGGTGGCCGTTATTCTGTTTGGTCCTCGGTATCCATCTCAGCAGCACTGTGCATGCCAGAAAATGCCTTTGAGGAATTTCTTGAAGGTGCCGCTCAAATGGACAAGCATTTTTGCGATGCCCCTTTGCCAAACAATGCGCCATTCTTAAGTGCTTGCTTGGATCACTTTTATACCAATTATCTAGGCTCTCAAAGCCGTGCGATATTCGCCTATGACCACCGTCTGCGCTCATTAGTTCCCTATTTGCAGCAGCTCGAAACCGAGAGCAATGGTAAAGATAGGCAAATCACGGGCGAACCCGTTGACCAAAAAACCTCGGCGGTCATTTGGGGAGGCGTCGGCACGGATGTGCAGCACTCAGTGTTTCAGATGATGCACCAAGGCACGTCGTTGATTCCTGCCGAATTCATCCTCGTTGCCAAAGCAGACCATCAATTTGCAAAACATCATTCCACGCTCTTGGCGAATGGTGTTGCGCAATCAGCCGCATTATTGGTAGGGCAAGACATTGCCGATGTGCTTAAGAACGAACCGAATCTGGCGGGTAATGAGTTAGTACAAAAATCCAAAGTCTTTTCGGGCAATAAACCCTCGACTACGTTTTTGCTTGAGAGGTTGACGCCCAAAGCATTGGGCGCGTTACTCGCCTTTTACGAGCACCGTACATTTTGTTTTGGAGTGCTTGTGAATGTTAATTCCTTCGACCAAATGGGCGTAGAACTGGGTAAGCGACTGGCCAATGACGTTTCTACTCACATGCCAAAACCGCAGTCTGGATTTGATTCGCTTGACCCATCTACTCAGACCTTGATTAACAAACTCAACAAGGTCTCAAATCAATAATCCGCCGTTATATTTGTAGTTGGCTTAGTACAGCTATAGAGTCTAGTGCGCTAAATTATTGAACCTTAAAGTGAATCTTAGTGAAGCGGGGTTCACTAACAACTGGGCGACCTGACGCAATATCCATTGCGGGCAAGAATTCCCAGTCCTCAACGGCTTTAACCGCTGCCGCATCAAAGGTGTTTTTGGGCTGGCTATTGGTAACCACGACATTGCTGGTACGGCCTTC
>CAZOIG010000622.1:0-2902 GCA_964579235.1 uncultured Gammaproteobacteria bacterium | reverse complement strand
AGTTTAGCCTACACCACGCTATGCTGTGCGCATGTTTTTGACGGAAGTGTATAATTACGCTCCGCCAAAAAGAATTTTCAAGACACTCTTTAGCTGGTCTAACTTCCTATGTTTTTTACTTTTTTGCTGACTGCGTTTTTACTCTGGTTATTATTCACCTGGGCCGTCGCTCGCTTTGTATTGAGCGGGCCTGAGCACAGCCAACACGACAGTGAACTAGGCGAAGTTGGCTCAACTACGAACGGCATTTCAGTGTTTGCCGACCACCCCGATGATGCGGCGTCAGACCAAGCGTTTTTAAACCTTATAAGCAGTGTGCGCGCAAAAGCCAGAGCCACTCGATCGCCCTCCAAAGCGTTTGGCATGGTGCGCGAATTTGCCGACTGTTTGTCGGATGACATAGACAGCGACTGCGTATTTACGTCGGTAGAGATTGGCGAAACCAAAGCCGAATGGGCGGTTGCTCCCGGAGCGGACCTGAATCGCCGAGTCGTATTCAACCATGGCGGTGCGTTTATTTTGGGTAGTCCAAAAGGACATCGCTGGTTTGCACACCAGTTATCGCACCTTGCTAACGCCGCCGTGCTCTCGGTTGATTACAAGTTGCTGCCAAGATACAGCCGTGCGAGCGGGATCAAAGATGCGCAAAACGCCTATCGCTACGCATTAGAGAACTCACCCGAGGGTTCTAGCCCTGTTGAATTCCTGCTGATTGCGGGAGATTCCGCAGGCGGTAATCTCACAATGATGTTGTCTTCTTGGTCGAAAGAAGCAAAGTTACGCCGGCCGGATGGTGTGATCGGCTTTTCGCCTTCTCTCGATATGACAGGAAAATCGCCGACGCTTAGATCTAATCAAGCCAGTGATCCTATTTTGGGCGAAGGCCTTGGCGCGCTGTTATCGGTGCCCTATATGTTTGCGGCTTGGCTACAGTTGTTTGCGCTGCGCATGAATCCGGCGCACCGCAGCGCATCACCGCTTTTCTATGATTTGAGTGACTTACCAAAGACGCTAATTCACGCCAGCAGCACCGAAATGTTGCTCGGCGAGTCGATTCGCTATACCAACAAAGCCCGCGAGCAAGGCAGCGATGTGCAATTGCAAGTCTGGGAAAACCAACTGCACGACTGGCACTTGTTCAACCGTACTCAGGGTTCAGCAGGTGCTGCTTGGAGTGAAGTAGCTAAGTTTATCGAGTCCTTAGACTAAACAAGATCACCGTGGCTCGTTGGTCTTCTTTTAAGTCTTTGTACTAGTCCTTGTAATTAGGCGCACGTTTTTCCATTTGCGCCATCACTGCCTCGATTTGATTGGGCGTACCCAAAATCTTGTCTTGCTCTGTGGACTCAAACAACAAACCCTCGGCTTGAGTTTGATACGGCGCGCGATCCAAGATGCGCTTGGCTGATCGAACAGCGTGCGGGTTTTTTACCACTATTTGCTCTGCTATTGAGTACGCGTGTGCCAAGGGGTCATCAACGATATCGGTGATGAAACCCCACTTTAGAGCGTCTTGAGCACTGAAAATTCTTGCGGTGTACGTCAACTCGCGAATTACGTCGTCGGGAATGAGGTGACGCATAACCTGCGAACTACTCATATCGGGCACGATACCCCACTTCATTTCTAAAATCGAAAACTGACTTTCCGCGCTGGCATACCGCATATCGCAACCCAGTGCGATTTGCAGCCCGCCACCAAAGGTAATGCCTTGCACGGCAGCAATGACTGGCATCGGCAGCTCACGCCACATCCAGGCCGCATACTGGGGCCCATTAGCAATGCCGTGCGTGCGAGTCTCGAGCTTCGTTAAGGGAATAGCACCATCGGGGGTCTCACCGGGGCTCATCAAGCCAGCGATACTGGCTTTATCCAAGCCAGAACAAAAGTTATCGCCCTCGGCATCAAGTACAACCACACGAATCGATTGATCAGCGCGCAGTTCCTCGCCAACTTGTAATATCGCCTCGAACATCGCTGGGTCCAATGAATTCATTTTCGCAGGGCGAGCTAAGGTCACACGAGCTATGTGCTCACTGACATCAAGATTGATACGGTCGTTAATATTCATAGTCATCACAAGTTGTGTGTTGGTGTTGAGTTACAGCAAGACAACGTTTACGTCACTTTTAAGTTTACTTCGCTAGTAAGCCCTCGTCGGATCGGCCAATAAGCTAAGATCACAAGTGTATCTAACTTAAGGTCTTAGCGAAATCGTTATGGCTTCAGCGAGGGCTCATTAATTGAGGGGCGTCGTGCGAGGCGAGAACCGCGCAATGATTTAGCGTTTACGCAAACACTAAAAATACACTTGCTTCCCCATAAGCTATATCATATTGACAGTTACCCATCTTAACTTTAAATACTCAGGACCAATTTCAATGGAAGACGCGTACCGCAAAATCATTACCGAGTGTGGCGAAGACCTAGACCGACCAGGTTTGCTTGATACACCTAAGCGTGCGGCGAAAGCTATGCAGTTTTTAACTCAGGGTTATAGCCAAGACTTAGACACAGTCATTAATAACGCCCTGTTCCCGAGCGACTCGCGCGAAATGGTAATCGTGAAAGACATTGAGCTGTACTCAATGTGCGAGCATCACCTGCTGCCGTTTATTGGTAAATGCCACGTAGCTTATATCCCTAACGGTAAAGTATTGGGGCTGTCCAAAATAGCGCGGATCGTCGACATGTTTGCTCGACGCTTTCAGATTCAAGAGCAACTCACAACTGAAATCGCCGAGACGGTACGCAGCGTAACTGGCGCTGAGGGCGTTGGTGTGATCATTGAAGCCAAGCACATGTGCATGATGATGCGCGGTGTAGAAAAACAAAACTCGTCGATGAAAACGTCATCGATGCTTGGCATATTCAGAAGCAATCAGTCGACTCGCTCGGAGTT
>CAZOIG010000621.1:0-3522 GCA_964579235.1 uncultured Gammaproteobacteria bacterium | reverse complement strand
CAGGCAATCTCAAGATAATCGTAGTCTGCGCAACTAATGCTCATAGCGAATTACTAGGCGCAGCCTTGGCTCGCTTATTTATGCCAAACACATATCCATATGTGTAGATTCCACCAATCAGGTATCCGAGCACTACTGTTTTGAAAATTTCTGGTGTGCCTGCGTAGACATTAACTAACCAAGAACCGCTAAAGACGATAGCGCAGGAAACGATGATCGTGCTCCAGCTGACTTTCGCTTGAGACCAGTTTGAAGACTCGCCAGCGCGGACAAATCCGGCGTACAAAAACTCGATCAAGAGAGTCATGATGAGCGTCAATACAAAACTATACGATCCTTGGGCCAATAAGACAGCGAGTGCCATCTCGTGCCCATATTCTATATTCACCCAATAGCCCCAGCCACCATAGAACAAAAATGCAAAGCTGGCGCTTAATAGCGCCAGCATGCTAGGACGTACGGTACCTGCGTTCTTGGCGTGGGAATATTGGGGGTTTTGATCAGTCATGGTAAACAAAGTTGAAGTTCGGTCGTCAGAAGTTTGCTTCTGCTGACTTGATTAAAACGTCAATCGGCCAAAACCCTCGCCTAATAAAAAGATACAGGAAAGTCGCTCAGACTTAATCGTGCAAGCCAGGCCAGTTGACATCAGCCGCTTGAATGTACGCTGCTTGGTCAGTGAGCCATTTAGCCTTCACGTCTGCGTTGTAGTTAAGGTAGAGCTTACCATCAACAACCGTAAACTGGTCTGGCTCAATTGAAGCCGTGTAACCTTGCGACACCGCGTAAGCGCAATAACCACCATACTGTGGGGCATACGCTTCAGGGTTCGCTGCAAACAAATCACGATTCGCTTCACTCACGAACAGCCATGTCGCCCCCATATACTCGAAAGAAAAATCGCTATTGCCTTCCAAAGCAGCGTTGTCGGTGTGGTAGGCAACACTGTCATAGCCTTGGATTGCCTTATTTGAGAAAAAGCCGGTGTTGATCGGATCGGCGGCTAAAGCAGAGTGTGAAAAAATGGCGAGCGCCAAAGTGAGAACTAAACCTAAGTGTTTCATTTTTTTATTCCGTTGATTTTTTATTTGCTGTAATTGGCCTCGTAGCGGCTCAAACTAGATCGAGTCTTCTTTCTTAAGAAACGAACTGCAAGAGCCATTGCGAAACGGTCTAAGCTTTGTCGAGTCTAATTGGCTCAGCGGTGCGCTAAGCCAAAGCTTCGAATCAAGCCTCGGAGATTAATTCATCAAGCGTTGTTGCGATAATCTGCTGACAGAATTCCGCGCATTGCTTTCTTGAGTCAAACTCGTCTAGGTAATAGACCTGATGAAACACCAAATTCACTTCAACTTTTTTTAAAAAAAATAATTTCGCGAAATGCGAGCCAAACGGCATGGTCGCGTACCAAGCATAATGGTCGCGCTCTGCTTGGTTCATAGGCTTTCCGTCGTAGCGTGTGTAGGCCACGGTAATTGGCTGGATAGCCACTCTCTGCTCACTGTCTTTGAGGTTGGCCGCCTCAAACAAGCTGGACTTGAACGGTTCTACCATCACACCATTGGTGCTCGTACCTTCTGGAAACAGTGTTAGCCGTTCGCCCTTGCGCAAATGCGTTTGCATCACGTCGAGCTGGTGCCGAGCTTTACCCGCCTTACGCTCGATAAACAAGGTATTTTGAAATCGGGCCAGCTGGCCAAACACCGGCCAACTCGCAACTTCTGATTTCGCAATAAAGAAAGCCCGCAAGCCACCCAACACGATGATATCTAGGTATGAAATATGGTTGCTAACGTAAAGTGCTGGCTTTAGCTCGGTAGCTACCCCAGTTTTCTTGACTTTGATACCGAAAATAAAGCGCATGCCAGCATGAAAAACATGGGGTAACTCTTTGTAACGTGGGACGCGCAACGTGCTGCATAACAAGAATAACAAGGGCATGAATATGACCCAAAACACGACAGCAATCAGCCTAAAGGGGGCTATCAGATAGTTTTTACTCATCTCGAACTCACACGCTGAATAGCTTACAGCGATCGTTTTACTAAACTGTGGTCGCTCTTAAACATATCGCTTGCGATAACGTAAATAGCCACAAAGGTCGTATTAAAAATTGGATCAATTACTGCATGATCCGAGATCCTTGCACCGATTTTTAAATAGCCTTTGAGCAGTGTTGGTACTTTGCCATTCGGTTTAGTCTGCTCTCGGCTTTGCAAGAATTTCTCGATCGAAATACTGTTGACGTCGCTTTTAACTGCAGGCATTAATTCGGTCGAAGCAAGATGATTCTGATAGAGATAGCTCAGAATATCTTCATGTTGAGTATAGTCTTGACCTTTGAAGGATGCACAGCCGAACAGTATCTCGTACTCATTTTGCTCGATGAACTGCATGGTAAACTTCCACAGCAACATCAAAATTGCACCACCCCTTCCCTCCGGCGAAACGCAGGCACGACTCAGCTCAAGTGATCTTGGGTAGCGAGCTCTGAGCGCGTCCAAGTTAAACGCATGCTCGGTATAGAATGATTGACTTTCGGCGAGCTCTTCACTGCTTACCAAACGAATAGTGCCTACCACTGTATCGTTTTGCTTGGTGTCTACCACTATCACGTGGTAGGCCACCGCATCCCACTCGTCTTCTTCACGCTTGGACCGCAGCATGTGCTCGGTGACCGTTCCCCCGCTCTCCTTGTAAAGGACTTCGTAACGTAGATTCTGCGCCGCTTTCACCTCAGCCTCGTCCCGAGTCAAGCGAACATCGTAATGCCCCGCACTCATGCTGTGTGCGACTAATTCAGACATTTTCTGGAACAACTTTGGTGGGATGGCCATAGTTACCTTTCTAATTATTATTTTTGTGGTACGCGCTTACGTGATCCGATGCATCACATAGCGCAGAAATTCGATAAACCCAACTTTCGACGAACCCAGTTGAATATTTTCTTTACCGACTTTGAATGCATTTGACCATTGCGCAAACATAATTCGATAAGCGGTGAAAACAGAGTGGTTTGGGTCGTAAATATTGGTTGATTCGGACGTCACGCCATTGACCTCGAGCACTTTGATCCCTTCGCCTTGAACAAAGGCATGTTTGTCGGGAACCCGAATGTCGTAACGCCCAAAGTAGAAACCCGGAATACGCTGGCTCAAACGGTCAATTGTTTGAACCAAATCATCAGTAATGAGCGAATTGGCATCTAAAAACACCGATCCTCGGCAATGAGAGCCAATTTCAACCACTTTAAACTCAAGATCCAGGGGTATGACCCAATCGAGCCTTGGCGCATGCAGGTCGAGCAAATACTCGGCCATGTAGTGGGTCCGAGGGTTGCGCATCAATAACTCCTCCAAAGAACTCAGACCATCACCCACCACTTTTGGAAAAGTTTTCTCAGTAATTGAAAATATTCTGCCGCGCTCGTGCGCAGGGTTACGTATATAGAAGACCCCGAATTCTTCACCCTCAACGTGTTCTTGCAAGAGGATGGTCGACGCAACTTGGGTTAGATAATTC
>CAZOIG010000620.1:0-4383 GCA_964579235.1 uncultured Gammaproteobacteria bacterium | reverse complement strand
GGAATTCACGCTCACGTCATGTCAGGCCAAAGAGCCTTTCAACGTATAGAGTCTTTGCCCATGCCGACGGTTGCTGCCATTAATGGCGTCGCGCTGGGTGGCGGATTGGAGTTCGCTTTGGCGATGGATGCGCGTGTCATGAGTGAGCGGGCTAAAGTAGGGCTTCCAGAGGTGAACTTAGGTTTGTTCCCAGGCTATGCGGGTACGGTGCGTCTGCCGCGCCTGATTGCACCAGAGCTGGCCGCACAATGGATCAGTAGCGGTAAGCCGCAATCGGCTACGTCGGCCGTGGATGCGGGCTTAGTGGTCGTGAAGTGTTCAGACGAACATCTATTAGCCTCGGCCATTGAACACCTGAATGCGCTTAAGGCAAGTTTTCGCGACATTCGAAAAGCTAAAACTGGCAAGGTACACGCCAGTGAGGCGCAACGGACCGAGCTCGCCAAAATGTTGGATGGCTTGGCGGTAAGACCCGGGCCGCACTACCCAGCCGCATCGGCCGCAGTGGAGTTGATACTTGAGCAGCTCGATGTCGACGCCGCTCATGCGGGTTTGCTGGAGGCCAAAGCGTTTGCTGATATTCTTACTTCAGACACGGCAATCAATCTCTTGAGCGTATTTGTTAATGAGCAAGCTGTCGCCAAAAGCGCCCGAAAAACGGCGAGAGACGCCGAGAAGTCTAATGCCGTTGCGGTTATAGGCGCGGGGATTATGGGCGGTGGTATTGCTTATCAATCGGCACTAAAAGGAATTGATGCGGTGCTTAAAGACATCAATGCCGATTCTTTACAGACCGGCATGGCCGAGGCGCAAACTAACTTTACTGCGCAAGTTATGAAAGGCCGCTTAAGCGAGGAGCAAGCGCAAACTGCAATTAAGCGTATAAGCCCAACCCTTGAAGATGATAGCTTGGGTTCAGTTGATCTGGTGGTCGAAGCCGTGGTTGAAAACACGGCGGTTAAACAAGCGGTGTTAGCTGATTTAGAGAACAAAATTCCCGCCAGTAGTATTTTGAGTTCTAATACTTCAACTATATCCATCACTCGCCTGGCGGAAAACCTAGCGCGGCCGGATCAATTCTGCGGACTGCACTTTTTCAACCCAGTGCCGGCAATGCCTTTGGTTGAGGTTATTCGAGGTGAAAAAACCAGTGCAACAACGATTGCACGTACGGTTCAATACGCTTTGCAGTTGGGCAAGTCACCGGTTGTTGTTAACGATTGCCCTGGGTTTTTTGTTAACCGAGTTTTGTTTCCTTATATCATTGCTATGCAAATGATGATTGATGAAGGCGCAGACTACCGCCATATCGACGCCGTGATGCAAGCATGGGGTTGGCCGATGGGGCCCGCCTATTTGAGTGATGTGATCGGCCTAGACACCATGGTTCACTGCTTAGACGTGATGGCAGACGATATCCCCGAGCGCATGGCACCGAGCTATATATCAGCGATTCACACCTTGCATAAAAATGGCCGCCTCGGGCAAAAAAATGGAGAGGGCTTTTATCACTATGCTCAAAATGACGGGCAACGGCAGGTTAAGCAAGACGATGCGGAGGCGCAAGCATTACTTTATATGGCTGAGCCAATTGTGGTTAACGAGCAAGAAATTGAGCAACGCTTAAGTATTGCGCTGTGTTTGGAGACCATTCGTTGTTTAGAGGAGGGAGTGGTGGAGTCTGCTGCTCACGCCGACATGGCTTTACTCTGGGGCTTGGGGTTTCCTAGATTTCGCGGTGGGGCACTTCGACACGTCGACACCCTGGGTGTGGAAGAGTTCTGCGCGCAAGTCGATCAGTACCAACATCTTGGGCCTTTGTACGAAATTCCAGAGTTGTTAAGCAAATTACGCGAATCAGGTGGCGCTTTCTACAAATAACTAAGGACTAAGCCTAGCTTAATGCGCTTGATAGCGTTTCTCAGCTACCGTAAATGCTCAAAAACGAGTAGAATCTACCCCCACTAAGCGTTGTCGGCATGCTGCGCTACTCGGCGTGGGGCGCACCCACGAGTAGCTCATAGTCTGTCGCGGGTCGCTGTTCAATTCATCCAATGGTCTACTAGATACCGAGTTATCTGGCCTGCATCATTGGGTCTCATTTCTACGTAAGAAGGTGAATTAAAGAATGAATGTTCATGAGTATCAGGGTAAAGAAATCCTGAGGAAATACGGGGTCACAACACCTCGCGGAATTCCATGCTTCTCAGTTGATGAAGCAGTCGCAGCAGCCCAAGAATTAGGCGGTAGTGTTTGGGTTGTCAAAGCACAGATTCATGCTGGCGGACGCGGTAAAGGTGGCGGCGTTAAAGTGGCTAAGTCGATGGACGAAGTGCGCGAGTACGCCGATCAAATTTTGGGTATGCAGCTTGTGACACATCAAACTGGACCCGAGGGCAAAGAAGTAAAACGACTCTACATTGAAGAAGGAGCGGCTATTGCAGATGAGCTTTATGTTGGCGCATTAGTCGACCGAGAAACTCAAAAAGTTGTGCTGATGTGTTCTTCAGAAGGTGGCATGGACATTGAAACAGTTGCCGAAGAAACACCTGAAAAAATTCTAAAAATTTACGTTGATCCAAGCGATGGCTTGCAACGTACTGAAGCAGAAGACGTTTGCCGAAAAATTGGTATTCCTGAGGTTGCGGTTGCTCAAGGCGCTGATTTTCTTGATGGTCTGTACCAAGCCTTTGTTGGTTCAGATGCCTCATTGGCGGAAATCAATCCACTGATTGTGACTGAAGACGACAAGGTGATCGCGCTTGACGCGAAGTTCAATATTGATTCGAACGCTTTGTTTCGCCAGCCAGAAATTCTTGAGTATCGCGATTTGGACGAGGAAGATCCTGATGAAGTTGATGCGTCGAAATGGGGTCTTAGCTACATCGCGCTTGACGGCAACATTGGTTGTCTGGTGAATGGTGCCGGTCTTGCTATGGCGACTATGGATATCATCAAATTATACGGCGGTGAACCAGCTAACTTCCTTGATGTTGGCGGTGGCGCGAACAAAGAGCAGGTTACCGAAGCATTCAAAATTATGCTCAAAAATCCCAACGTTAAAGGCATCTTGGTCAACATCTTTGGCGGCATCATGCAATGCGACGTGATCGCGCAGGGTGTAGTAGCTGCTGCACATGAAGTGGGCTTGAACGTGCCTTTGGTCGTACGTCTTGAAGGTACGAACGTTGAGAAGGGTCGTAAAATTCTGGACGATTCTGATGTGAAATTACAAACCGCCACAACTATGGCGGACGCTGCTGAGAAAATTGCAGCGGCAGTTAAAGCGTAGGGGAGACGACATGTCCATTTTAATTAACAAAGATACTCGAATCGTTACACAAGGTATCACAGGCAAGACTGGTGAATTCCATACCGAGCAGTGTGTTGACTACGCTTACGGTAAAGACTGTTTTGTTGCTGGTGTAACGCCTGGTAAAGAAGGTCAAGTAGTACAAGGTGTGCCAGTGTATAACACAGTCGCTGACGCTAAAGCACAGCATGGCGTGAACGCTTCAGTGATTTACGTGCCACCGCGCTTTGCGGCTGCTGCGATCGACGAAGCAGTTGATGCCGAATTGGATCTGGTTATTTGTATAACTGAAGGCATTCCTGTTGCCGACATGATCAAAACCCGTGACCGTATGCGTAAGATGAACAGTAAAACTGTTCTGGTCGGACCGAACTGCCCAGGCGTGATTACTCCCGAGGAAGTCAAAATCGGTATCATGCCAGGCTACATTCACAAGAAAGGCAACATCGGTATTGTTTCTCGTTCAGGCACATTGACCTATGAAGCGGTTCATCAAGTAACGCAATTAGGCATGGGGCAGTCGTCATGCGTGGGCATCGGCGGTGATCCAGTCAATGGTCTTAAGCACTTGGACGTTATGAAAATGTTCAACGACGACCCAGAAACTGAAGCGGTTGTAATGTGCGGTGAGATCGGCGGCACTGACGAAGAAGAATGCGCTGCATGGATCAAAGACAATATGACTAAGCCGGTGGTTGGTTTTATTGCTGGAATTACAGCGCCTCCAGGCAAACGCATGGGCCACGCGGGTGCGATTATTTCTGGTGGTCAAGGTACTGCTCAGTCTAAGATCGACGCGCTTGAAGATGCAGGTGTTCACGTAACTCTTAACCCGTCTGAAATGGGTTCGACATTGCAAAAAGCTTTATCGTAACCACGCTTTAAGCCCATTTGAGTAGTGTTTGAAAAGCGGGCGCAAGCCCGCTTTTCTATTTCAGCAGGGCAAAGAGCTGGTTACCAAGATTTAGAAAGGATGCCACTGATATGAGAAAAATAACGATGTACTGGCGGGATATACCGTCAATGGTCACTTTTAAGAAGGGACGAGAAAAAGGCAAAGCCATGCTGCC
>CAZOIG010000619.1:0-2913 GCA_964579235.1 uncultured Gammaproteobacteria bacterium | reverse complement strand
CTGATGGATTTGAAGTACATAGTGCTTACTTCGGTGGATCGCGATGATCTAGACGATGGCGGCGCACAACATTACGCCGATTGTGTAAAAGCCATTAAAGCGACCAATCCGCAGACCGCTGTCGAGGCATTAACACCAGATTTTCAGGGTCGTTTAGGGTGTATAGAAACAGTTGTTGATTCTGGTTTAGAAGTGTTCGCCCAGAACGTAGAGACTGTACGCAGACTTACTCATCCTGTGCGTGATCCACGCGCCAGTTATGAGCAAACTTTGAGCGTTTTAGCGCACGCTAAAAAGCATAGACCAGATGTGCTAACCAAAACCAGTTTTATGCTGGGGCTGGGTGAAACCGATGAAGAAGTGCTCGAATGCATGGATGATCTGCGCGCGATCAATGTTGATATTGTCACGCTTGGGCAATATCTGCGCCCTACGGTCAATCATCTACCAATCGAACGCTATGTCACCCCTGAGGAATTTCAAAACCTCCGCGAACTCGGCCTCAAAAAGGGCTTTCGTGAGGTCGTATCGGGACCTTTAGTAAGATCTAGCTACCGAGCTGAACGCGTGCTAGAGATGAACAACGTTGGGCTGGGATAGCTAAGCTGTGACAATGATGAATTGCAGTTGAACGGCTGTCCTTCATGGATACGACTTTGCAAAGGCTGGCGAGCGTTCTAGATCTGTGTCAAAAGCAACAGCAACTGATTACATATCTTGAGCTCAGTGACCGGCTAGAAATCACTCCCCCAAAACGTATACAGCAGATAAGTGAGCTGCTGGAGCATTTGATGGAGCTCGACGCAGAACAGGGTAGACCGCTGCGCGCGGCGTTGGTTGTTTCTAAAACAGGAACTGACCTACCTGCTCCGGGTTTTTTTGATCGAGCACGTGAGCTTGGGGTGCACCAGCACAACTCCGATAGCGAATATCATCGCTATTGCTTGGATCAATTGTTCAGCTCAAGCGATTAACGCTCATTCAGCCCCAAGCCGTATTCAGTCAATGCACAAGGTTTAGCAAGCGCCTGTTTAGAAAGCGCCTGTTTAAAAGGCTTAAATGGGGGCTGACTCTTCGTGAATTAGTCCATTAAGCTTTCAAGCACAAAACTAACCCGCTCGCTGACGTTGCGCGGCCTACGGTGTTTGAGTTGCTCTATTTGCTTTAGTCTGGGGAGAAGGCCACGGTTATTAGCGATTTGTATGCTCAGACCTGGTCTCGCATTAAGCTCTAAGACAAGAGGGCCCTTGACTCGGTCTAACACAATGTCAACACCAAGGTAGGCGAGCCCTGACATCTCATAGCAGCTGGACGCTAGACTTAGAAGCTCGTTCCAATTGGATATGCTCAAGCCCAATAATGGCTTTTGGGTGTCTGGGTGGAGCTCAATTAAGTGATTATGCTGAACCGCAGCACAGGCTTCCCCAGTTTTGATATCAATGCCAACACCGACGGCTCCTTGATGAAGGTTGGCTTTGCCGTCGCTCTCGTGCGTCGCTAAACGCGCCATCGCCATGATGGGGTAGCCTTTAAAGACAATGATTCTA
Organism: uncultured Gammaproteobacteria bacterium; assembly: GCA_964579235.1. Classification (GTDB taxonomy): domain Bacteria; phylum Pseudomonadota; class Gammaproteobacteria; order Arenicellales; family Arenicellaceae; genus Arenicella. The sequence continues at coordinate 1,366 of CAZOIG010000619.1, read as the reverse complement.
ATATCCGGCACACCTTCGTGGCTTAGCCCCTCAAAGACCGGATCAAATTGGATCAGCTCTTCGATTACTGCGACATCGGTTACGCCGCCAAGGCTAAACAAGCCTGCTAGGGTGTTGGAGATGTGGCGTACTATGTATTCCTTAGAAACGTGTTCTCCGCTCGCCTTGCGATAACCGTCTTGGTCGGTATCCACTATCGCCAGAATACCCTTGCCGCCACTGCCTTTGGCTGGCTTGATGCAGAAACTCGGGTGTTGATCGAGCGTGTCGAAAACGTAATTGACATCATGCTGATATTGCACAGTTTCGATGAGTGCAGGCACCGCAATGCCGAAATCCAGCGCCAACTCTTTGGTCTTTAGTTTGTTGTCGACATTCGGATAGAAGCGCCGATCATTGTAGCGACCCACGTAAGCGAAGTTGCGCTGATTCATGCCCATGATCCCGCGTTCTTGCAGCGCACTCGGTTGAGCGAGATCGAAGGACTTTTTGAGCCTCTGTTTAAGCGTAGACAGCTGCATGAGCCTATTTAACAAGGGGGCGAAAGCGTTGGAGTTCTGTCAAGCGGTAGCCCGTGTATTGCCCCATGACCAATACCGCTGCCATTACTAAAGCGTGAACCCCGAGAAAGTTAAATGCCCAGTGTCGGATCAAATCATTATCCATGCATAGGTAGGCAAGTACCGCCACAAACAAGCTACCAAAGCCTTGCACTAATACTTCGTGACTGCCTTCTTCTTCCCAAAGAATCGACATCCGCTCGATGGTCCACGCCATGATGATCATTGGGAAAAAAGTGATTTTGAGAGACTCACTAAGGCCAAGCTGAAAAGCAAACATGGTGAGCAAGACAATCAAGCCGATCACCACCATAACCCCGGCTGATATCCTCGCCACCAGCAATAGATTCAACCGCGATAGGTATGAGCGAATAACTAAACCAATCGATACGATCGAGATGAAGCCGATCAGGCCATTAATCAGCTCGGTATGAATAAATGAGGTGGCAATCAGGATGGGCATGAACGTGCCGCTGGTTCGTAGACCAACAAGGATTCGCATAAACACCACAACCAGTGCGCCGATCGGGATAAGCAGTATGCCCTTAAACAAATTTTGTTCCGCAATCGGCAGGTGGTAAAGCCCAAAATCCCAGTTGTCGTCGGCATCGCTGGCATTTGCTTGAGTTAATGCGCTGCTGGTGCGCTTACCTATGGAGAACCTGATTCTGGAGTCTTCGCCACCCGTCACATCGAGTAGTGATTGCCGGTCTTCCAACCAAACTAAGATAGGCGCGTCGTCGATATTGCCCGTTTCGACATTCTTTAATTGCCATTGTCCATCGGTGTACACCTTGACCAAAGGT
>CAZOIG010000618.1:0-2364 GCA_964579235.1 uncultured Gammaproteobacteria bacterium | reverse complement strand
CACCGCCGACACCGCTTGGTAAATCGACAAGCCGCCCACACCAGAATCATAGATAGCAAGACGCATACGGTTTAACAGAAGCGTGCGGGTAGCAGGCGCAATCGTCTACTCAAAGAATACTGGTTCACAGCGATCATCTGCGCCTAATAAACAGACTATCGGGCTGCCAGCATCTGTTTTACGTACTTAGCCACGCCCTCTTCTACCGTGGCGAACGACTTGTTGTAATCACCTGATACCGTGAGATTCGACAAATCAGCCTGCGTATAGCTTTGATACTTTCCAACCAGCGCAGGCGGAAACTCGATGTACTCGAGTTTGCCCTGCTCTACCCATTCTTGAGTCGTTTGCTCACGCTCCTCTAGAGTATTCAATACGGCTGTCGCTACGTCATTGAACGATTGAGCACGTCCGGTGCCAACGTTGAAAATACCGCCATCCTCGGGGTGTTCCAAGAAGTGAAGATTGACGTCGACCACATCATCGACAAAAACGAAATCACGCAATTGTTCACCATTGGCGTAACCATCGGTTCCGGCAAATAATTTCACCTTGCCTTGCTCGTGATACTGGTTGAAGAAATGATACGCCACTGAAGCCATCCGACCCTTGTGTTGCTCGCCATAACCGTACACATTGAAATAGCGCAAGCCAACAACTTGAGCATCCGACACCGAACGGTTTTTGCGCACGTATCGGTCAAATAATAGTTTTGAATAGGCGTAGGCGTTTAATGCTTGTTCACAGTCTGGCTCCTCGCGAAACACTTCGCCGCCGCCATAAACTGAGGCCGAGGAAGCATAAATGAACGGGATACTTTGCTCACCGCAATAGTGGAACAGTGACTTGGAATATTCGTAGTTAACTTCCATGATGTAACGACCATCGGTCTCCATGGTGTCTGAACACGCGCCTTGATGATAGATAGCACTTGGCCCACCAAACTCCATTCCTTGCTCTATACGACGCAAGAACTCGCTACGATCCATATAGTCTTGAATGTCGCACGATTCGATATTGCGAACCTTGTCGCCGTCGCTTAAATCGTCAACAACCAATATGTTGTTCAAACCGCGTTGATTCAAACCCTTCACCAGGTTTGCGCCAATAAAACCAGCGCCGCCCGTTACAATAATCATCCTAATTCGCCTCTATTGCGTTTAATCTTGCTTCCACTTCGTCTATCGATGCAACCGCCGTGCCGAGTTTGCCTACAACAATACTCGCCATGACATTCGCTAAATCCAAACTGGCTTGTGCGTTTAATTCTATTGCGTTGGATAAAGCCATAGATGAAATGACTGTGTCGCCCGCACCACTCACATCGTACACTTCTAATGCGATTGCGGGAGAGTCTACACGCTGATCATCATGAGTGATCAACGACATACCTTTTTCACTGCGAGTCACTAAAACGCTATCAAGCTTTAAGTCTTGCCGCAGTTTGCGCGCTTTAGCCGTAAAGTCGTCCTCGCCATTTACTTTGCCGACAACAGCCTCGAACTCCTTCATGTTGGGCGTAATCAAGCTCGCGCCAGCATAACGACTGTAGTCGTTACCCTTGGGATCGATAATCACTGGAATGTTGACCGCTCTAGCCGCCTCAATCATATCAGCGACGTGGGCTAGACCGCCCTTACCGTAATCCGACAAGATCACCACATCAGCATTCGCTAAGCTGGTGCGATAATCATCAAAACAGCGCGCCAACACTTCGTCGCTGGGCGCCTCATCAAAATCCGCTCTCAGCAATTGTTGATTCTGAGCGACCATACGCAGCTTAACGATGGTCTTTATTTTGTTATCCACCAACAATTTGGCGTTAACGCCATTGGCTTCAACGATATTCTTAATCTGCTCACCCGCTTCGTCATCACCGACTACTGACAAGAGTTCGCATTGAGCACCGAGTGCCGTCAAATTGTGTGCCACATTTGCGGCACCACCGGCTCTAGCCTCTTCGCTCTGTACCGCCAGCACTGGCACTGGCGCCTCTGGAGAGATGCGATTAACCGACCCAAACCAATACCTATCCAGCATCACGTCACCGACCACTAGAGCACGGACTTGACTGAAGCTCTTTGAATTAATCTGACTAGATAGGAGTTTTTGCATAAATGGCAGTCTTAATCGTTAAACAAAAGCTTAAAGCGCTGGCGTAGACAGTAGATGTACAGTCTAAATTTGGTTAGAGCGACCAATACCATAGTATTTGATATTCGCTTTAGCCAGCAAATGAGGATCATAAATGTTTCGACCATCAAAAATTGTTTGCCCATTCATTTCTTTTTTCAGCCGCTCAAAATCAGGACTGCGGAATTCTTTCCATTCCGTCACTAATACCAGCGCATCGGCGTTCTCGCT
>CAZOIG010000617.1:0-2198 GCA_964579235.1 uncultured Gammaproteobacteria bacterium | reverse complement strand
AGCGCGCGAAACCATATTTTGCCTGTCTAGACTATTTCAAATCAAAAACTCGACTAGGTGCTTCAAGATGGTTGAATTCCTTCTAAATAATAAACCGACCTCGTTCAAAGGCGATCTATCGACTCCGCTTCTTTGGTATTTAAGAGATCACGCAAAACTAACGGGTACTAAATTTGGTTGCGGTATCGGATCGTGTGGTGCGTGTACCGTGCACCTTGAGAATCGCGCCGTTCGGGCCTGTTCGGTGCCCATGAGCGCCGTCGATAGCAAGCATATTGTTACGATCGAGGCGCTCGCCGAAAACGACCAAAAGCTGCACCCTGTGCAGCAAGCATGGGTTGAATTAGATGTGCCCCAGTGCGGCTATTGCCAAGCGGGTCAAATAATGGCGGTGGCCGACTTCCTCAACCGCTTTCCAGCACCAAGCGATCAGGATATTGATCAAAACCTATCGAATCTTTGTCGTTGTGGTACCTACACGCGTTTGCGACAGGCAATTCATCGCGCTGCAGAACTGATGAATACGAAAGGGGGCGGCGTATGATCGACTCTATTGAACGACGACAGTTCCTCAAATATTCCTTCGTTGCCGGAGCCATGACCATCTCAACAAGTCTGGGCGCTACTCAGAGCAAACGTGAGGTGAATCAGCGGTCTAATGACTTACAAGAGGACGCATTGCTCTCGCCCTTAATGCGCTTTAATGCGGACAACAGCATAACGTTTTTCTCGCCCTCACCAGAAATGGGGCAAGGCGTGGATACATCGCTCGCCATGCTGTTTGTTGAACAACTCGGTGGTGACATGAGCAAGGTTTCGAGCGAGCCAATGAGTTATCAAATAGCCAAAGATGACGAGGGCAGCATTGTTCCTGTCTCGGTTCCGCAATTCGCTGGTGGCTCTACCAGTATTAGTAGAAATTACACCTTGTTGCAAAATGCTGGGGCGCAGGTCAAGCAAATGCTCTTACAAGCAGCTTCGGAGCAACTGAATACTCCCATTTCAAACCTCAAGGCGGAAAACTCGTTCATTACAACATCGCAGGGAGCGCGCTATCCATTTAGTCAGTTTCTTGAACGGGCGGCTAAGGAGTCTGTTGCGGAGGACTTTAAGCCCAGTCTCACAGCGCCCAAAAACTGGAAAACCTTGGGCAAACCAACGCCGTCACAGCAAATGACTCAAATAGTGACAGGCAAGCCTCTCTATACAATGGACATGGAATACGAGGGCGCGAAAATCGCCCTAGTTCAGCGCTCGCCCTATCTTGATGGTGATGTCGAATCGCTCGACGACAGCGCCGCTCTCAAAATACCAGGTGTGCACAAGGTGGTTGCATTGGAGCGCCCTGCGTTGGATCAAAACTATACCTATTTAGCCGCCGGAGTGGCTGTTATCGCTGACGATTTTTGGACTGCGAAAAAGGCCCGCGACGCACTAAAAATTGTTTGGAATAAGGGACCGCACAGTGAAGAGAGCACCCAATCTTTAGATCAACAATGCGAAACGCTTTTAGACGGTGTAGGTCAGGTCGTAAGACATGATGGCGACTTTGACGCAGCTCATGCTGCCGCAAAAAACACTCTGACTCGACGTTATCGTTTGCCTACGGTATCCCACGCGCAGCTCGAACCACAAAACTGCATTGCCGACGTTCGTGCTGCAGGCTGCACGATAGTTGGACCTCTTCAAAGCCCCGGTGGAGCGTCCAGAATGGCTGCGCAGATTACAGGTTTAGACCGTCTTCAAATTGATATTCAGTACACCCGATTGGGCGGCGGATTTGGCAGAAGACTAAGTAATGATCACGTTGCTGAGGCGGTCACCATCTCCCAAAAATCGAATCTGCCCGTAAAACTAATTTGGACTCGAGAAGACGACCTGAGTAATGATTTTTATCGGCCGATGGGGCATCACGAACTCAGCGCTGGTTTTGATGAGAACAATAATCTTGTGAGCTGGACGCACAGACTAGCGGGGCGCCCTAAACACTATCGGCGTGGCCGCAAGCCAGACGAAATTTTTGATGCAGATCTATACGTTGATGATTTCCCAGCAGGCTTAGTCGATAACCTAAAGCTTGAGTACTTCGCTGCAAAATCGGGCTTGCCACAAGGCAGCTGGCGAGCACCTGCACACACGGCCAACGCGTTTGTGGTTCAGAGCTTTATCGACGAATTGGCCGAGGTGACTCTACAAGA
>CAZOIG010000616.1:0-2939 GCA_964579235.1 uncultured Gammaproteobacteria bacterium | reverse complement strand
CTCGTTGGGTCAAATACTGTTTAAAAATGGTTACAAGCTACTCGAGAGCTACGATGTCGTGGCACCGGCGGATGGTGTTGCCGAACAACGCAAAAAAATCAGTCAGGACTTTCGCAGATTGGCACACCGATTGGAGCAAATCCGCGTATTGGCAATGCCGCACGACTTTGATTAGTAATTAACAGCAAAATAAGAACAAGAATAAGAACAAGAATAAGATTATGAATAAACTTCAAGTTGGATTACTCGGCGGTGGTTCTTGGGGCACGACGGTTGCTTCGTTGGTGGCACGCAATACCGACATTACGATGTGGGCAAGAAATCCAGAAACCGTTAAAGAGATTAATAAGTACCACACTAACGAGAAGTACTTGCCCGGCGCCAAATTACCCGAGAATGTTGTAGCTGTTAAACGGATCAAAAAGGTAGTCGAGAAAGCCGACGTGCTGGTTATGGGTGTGCCGTCTAATTCGTTCCGCGAAGTTTTAGAAGAGGCTAAGCCACATTTGCGTCCGTGGATCCCAGTGATAAGTCTGACCAAGGGTCTTGAGCGCGATACCGATTTACGCATGACGGAAGTTATTCAGGAAGTCTTGCCTGGCCATCCCGTGGGTGTGCTTACTGGCCCAAATTTGGCGCGAGAAATAATGGCAGGTCAGGCAGCTGCAAGCGTAATCGCAATGGAAGACCCGATCATCGTTCGGCATCTTCAAAAGGTATTCAACAGCGGACTCTTTCGGGTTTATATCAATGACGACGTGGTGGGCTGTGAGTTAGGTGGTGTGCTAAAAAATATTATCGCTATTGCCGTAGGTATGGGGGTTGGCTTAGGCGCGGGTGACAATACTCGATCAGCGCTCATCACCCGCGGTCTCTCGGAAATCACGCGCTTGGGTGTCGCCTTGGGCGGTAAGCCTGAAACTTTCGCGGGTCTCACTGGTATGGGCGACATGCTAGCTACCTGCATTAGTCCACAGAGTCGCAACCACCATGTTGGGGTTCAGTTGGGCAAGGGGCGCTCAATCGATGAAATTATTGAAGACATGGTGATGGTGGCAGAGGGCGTTAAATCAGCTCCTACCGTTATGAAGTTGGCGGAGCGATATGGCGTTGAAATGCCGATCGCGCGTGATGTGAGCGAAGTCACAGCAGGTCGTAAATCACCAATGCAGGCATTTTATGGCCTGATCAGACAGCGCGCTGGATCGGAAGCTGAGCCAGGTTAGAATTACGAATGGCGGCAGGATAAGTCAAACAAAAAAAGGGACCGCCGAGCGGTCCCTTTTTTATACGCCTAGAATGGGCTGGTTTTTGATCAGCTAGCTGCGTTCTGTAACGCTGGCATGATGCAAGAAGCGACGTTGTGCTTCTGCCTCGTCGATGCCGTTCCAAGCTAAACCAATTCTGTAAAAAATCAGATAGTTTACGGGTACCACCACGAGCGTGATTAGCGTGGCGAACAAGATGCCATAGCCAAGCGAAACCGCCATGGGGATGAGTGCTTGAGCCTGTAAATTGTTAGAAAACATCAAGGGCATCAAGCCAACAAAAGTGGTTAATGACGTGAGCATTACGGGTCTAAATCGCACCTCACCTGCGGTTAAAACTGCGTCCATGATGGCCGCGCCTTTGGCTCGTTGCTTATTGATATAGTCCACCAAGACCAAGCTATCGTTCACCACAATACCTGTGAGCGCGAGAATACCCATAACGCTGAGCATCGAAAACTGCACATTCATTATTAAATGGCCAGCCACCGATCCGACGATGGCAAGAGGAATGATCGACATCACAATAAAGGGTTGGCTGAACGATTTAAATGGAATGGCTAACAGAGCGTAGATCATGATGATTACAGCGAAGAAGCCAAGCATGAAGCTTTCATTAGTTTCTTGTTGAGTTTCCGCCTGTCCATCTAGGCTGAAGTCGAGGTTTGGCTCACTTGCAAACATTGGCTCTAAGAAGGCCTTTAAGTCATCCCGAATGACATTCACATCATAGAGCGTGGTGTCGACGTCGGCACTCACCGTTACCGTGTGGCGTTGACGGTCACGATAAATTGAAGTCGGGCTCACTGAGGCCGAGAGTGTTGCGAGCTGTGAGAGTGGAATAGTGCGTTGCGAGTTTTCCACGCTGATTGGCATATTGCCGATATCAGTTATCGACGAGCGGCTTTCCAGAGGGTAGCGCACCATTACATTGATTTCGTCGTAGCCACGCTGGATGCGTTGCGCCTCAAAACCGAATACCGCTTGTCTGACCTGCGAGGAAATATTCGCAAGCGATAAACCCAGTGAGTCAGCCAGTGGTTTTAGTTCAAGTTGCAGTTCTTCTTTACCGCTGGTGTAGTTGTCTTGAATGTCGAACACTCCAGGGTAGGTGCGCAAGTACTCGCGTATCTGCTCTACTGCAGCAGTGATGCGCTCGTCGTCTTTGCCGTAGATTGCGATCGAAATTGGAGCGCCGAAGTCCCCGAAGGTTGATGCATAGCTGAGCTTCTCAGCTCCAGGAATGTCGCCCACTGCTTCGCGTAAACGCTCGCGAACTGACGAGATCGTAAAGTCTGCTGGGCGCTCCTCAGCGCTTGCAACTTCGATAATCATCAAGCCTTTATTGGTGCCAAAGGTTATGCCGGTTGGGCCAAATGTTAAGCCGGCAACCGAAACATAGTATTTGAAGAGCGACTCGCCCGTTTCAGGATTTACAAATTCGCTGGATAATTCTCGTGCAGTTTCTGCTATGTGGTCGATGTTTGCTTTAGTGGTTTCGTAACCGGTGGTGCTAGGCATCGAGAGTTGTACGAAAACGGCGTCGTCTTCAAACTGCGGGAAGAAAGACGCTCTTAACCAACCGGTTGAGACGATAGTAATAGTGACGATGAATACACAGACCACCGTCACGATTGTGATCGTCTTGTTGTTTACGCACCGGTCCAAAAA
>CAZOIG010000615.1:0-2008 GCA_964579235.1 uncultured Gammaproteobacteria bacterium | reverse complement strand
TCTTTGTTTGGGAAATTATCGAAAAAGCTGTGTAGCGAAAAATTGATTTGGTAAAAACGCGGGTGCAGTAGCAGGTCGAATTTTTCAGGCTTGAGCAAAACGCCATTGCTGACCAAGAAAATATTGGCATCGTGTCGATCACAAATCTCGATCATTTCTGCGAGCTTTGGATGCACTAAAGGATCGCCCATCAAATGAAAACATATCAGCTCTGTTAGCGGCGCAACTTGCTCGACGACCGTTTCAAATACATCTAAATCCATCATTTTGTTTTGCCGCAGCACAGGCGGGCAAAAACTACACTGGAGGTTGCAGATGTTGCTGATTTCTACGTGGACTTTATGAAAGCGTTTTTTCATCGGTGCGAGCATGCTTGGCTGCGCCGACCCAGTCAAGCTAAGTCAAGCATAGTCAAGCTCAGCGCTTAAGCCTTATAGAGGCTCTCGAAAAATGATAATGTATAAGCCAAACCATTTTACGAGCTCGATGCGTTGTGACCGCTGATTCAAATCCCGTCATTTATGAAGTAAACCTGACCGTCGATGTCGACGTAATCGAGGAATTCGATGAGTGGCTGCACAATCACACCCAAGAGATGTTGGCGATTCCCGGATTTATCTCGGCAGCTACGTCTGTACCCACGGTGGAAGATGAAGCGCAAAAGTATCGTTGTGTACAATTTCGTTTAAGTGATCAGACGGCTCTGGATGCGTATTTAGAAGACTACGCCGAGCCTATGCGCGCCAAACTTGAAGAGCGTTTTTCGGGCGCTTTTACGGTACAGCGCAGGGTTTTGTCGGTGGCCGAAGCTGCTTTGGCAGTGCAAAAGGCTTGCGCAAATTGCGACGCAGAACTGGCAGGGCGGTATTGTCAGGTGTGTGGTCAGCGTGAAGAGCCGCGGGTGCCGACCGTTGGCGCTTTGGCGAGCGAGTTTACCGACGAGATGTTTGGTGTTGAGTCTCGGCTCTGGCGTAGCCTTTCGGTATTACTCCTGCGGCCGGGTCACTTAACTAAGGTCTATCTTGCGGGGCGTCGACAGAAGTACATGTCACCGGTTCGGCTTTACTTGTTGTTCAGTATTTTAGCCTTTGCGATCCTCACATTGCTCAATACGTTTAACGAATTTGACGTTGAAGAGAATCCCGCCCAAAGCGATCAGGCCGCGGTGGAGACCAATATTGACGAAGCAGCGCCGACCAACGCAGAGTCGCCGCCAGATAAGGAATTTGCGAACGAGTCCCCGCAAGAAGATGAGTCAGAAGTTAATCAAGTTATTAATACCGAAGTCTGGTTGCCGGAGCTCCTGAACTCGGACGAATTAGACGCAGAGGATCGAGCGGAGCTGGAGCTTGCCTTGGAGGACATTAGAACTCGCTTTGAGGTAACCGAACAGACCGCGGAGGAGGACGATTACGACGGCATCAATTTTGATTCTAGCCTTTTTTCTGAAGAGACAAACCGCTTGATTGAGTCGAGAGTTGATCGAGCCGTTAAGTCGATCCGGGCGGATATCGCGGCAGGAAATCAGCGCGCAGTCGTCGAAAAATTTGTTGAACCAATACCGGCTGCTCTATTTGTTTTCATGCCGATCATTGCGCTGTTCTTTAAGCTGTTGTTCTTGGGTAGCGGTAAGTATTACGTTGAACACTTGATCTATGTTCTGCATAACCACTCGTTTGTGTTCTGCGCGTTCTTGCTCTCGGTACTTGGATCGCAACTGCAACAATCAGCCCCCATAGCCGATAGCGTATTTGGTTTGACCATCTTGGCAGGCCTATGTGTTGGTGTTTATCCGAGCGCGCGCAATTACCTCACAATGAAGTTTGAGGGCTCCAAGCTTAAAGGCTCGTTTTACGGTTTGCTGTTCTTCGCGTTGTTCGTGTCGTTTTTACAAAGTAGCTGGCAGACTGGCTCAGACCTTTGGGTCGATATGCTCTGGGCGATCTACGTTCCGTATTATCTGTATCGTTCTATGCGCGAGGTCTATGGGCGCTCTCGTTGGCCTAGT
>CAZOIG010000614.1:0-3826 GCA_964579235.1 uncultured Gammaproteobacteria bacterium | reverse complement strand
CAGTGGTGATCTGTTCGAATTTCTTGCCACCCCATTCGGCGAGTCGTTTTTGAATATGACCAGGCGCAAAAAACTGTTTGCTGCGTTCCGCTATAAAGTCCGGCCCCATGTTGAAGTCATCCCAGTGGGTTACACCAACATTGCTGCAAAACTTCATGTTGTCACCAAGGTGTTTGTGGAGTCTGCCAAGTACTTCACCGTTGGCTGACATGTCTACGATCACCGTTGCTTTGCTAGCGTCTATAGCTTCAATGTCTTGGTAGTCAACGACGTCACCGTACAGACCTAAGCTATTAACAAAATCGATATTGCGTGTTGACGTTAGGCCAATCATCTTCGGAGACGCATCATCTTCAGCGATTGCATAAGCTGTACCTATACTGGTCTTGCTTGAAGCGCTGACCAAAACCACTTGTTCAGCACCGAACCAACTGTTATCCATGAACATGTCTTTGATGCAAAACGCGGTCAAATACAGCGGCTGTAGCAGCATTCTCTCGTTGTCGAAGGCTGCATCATAGTTCGGCTCGCCTGCCACGCGTCTGTATACATTGTAGGCAGGTGGTAAAGAAGAGCGATGCTCGCTTGCGTCAATCAAACTGCTAGGAGAAACCTTAATGGGTTTGATAGTCAGGGTTGTTGCTGGTGGGAAGTAGCCAAATATTTTTTCGCCTAAGGCGATGTCATCTGAGTTTGACTCAATAACTTGGGCGAACCCCCATACTGGAATAACGCCCCAATCAGTATTCTCATCATTGCCAAGTGGAGGAAAAAATTCCCAATAACGGATGCGTTCACCAACCACCGCATAGGTAATATTATTGGCTGTAAAAGCATAGTTAGTCACCTTCAATCTGACTTCTCCTGCTCCTAATTCCGAGTCGACATAGTCAACAATTCTGGTTTGAGAAAAATCACGTTTATGCGTTTGAAACTGGTGTGGCATGGTGGCTCCTAGCTTTTTTGGGGTTGGCTGTTTTGATGTTCAATATAGTCCTATTGTAGCGCTTTGCGCGTCATAACCTCGCGCATGAGCTTTGGCATATTTGCTGCGGCTGCAGGAACGGCTGCTTTTAGGCGCTTGAGTATGGCTATTTCTTCTTGTGTGCTGTGCTCATCAATGATGGTTAAGCCGGTAAAGCCATCAAGCCGGTTGTTCAACAGCCACTCTTTCAGGCCTTCTTCTTGTGACCAACGGAATTGGTTTTGCATCTGACCCGCATTGGCAACCAGCCAATCTACGTCATCATTAGGCAGAGGGACTACAGTGCACAATTCGTTCTTGATCGATTCATTATCGTAGTTTGCTTCAACATGGGCAATAAAGGATGCGCTAAACACGGGTTGAATTGTTCGCACTGTTTGAATGGTTATGAGCTTATCGCTAAATACTGGTTTGATGTCCTGCACTGGTACGGCTCGTGCTGAACAATCAATGTAGAGAGCGTCGGGACTGGCCTTGATCGAGCCTTGCTCTAACTGAATTTCATTAGGCGCTATGTGCGTGACTCGTCCTAAGCGTACAACCTGTTCAACTTTTTGTAGTTGTTTAATCTCGTCTTTGCTCACCGTGGCGCCGTGGTACATCGTTGGCTTCACATCCTCGAAGATGCGTACAATGCAGCCTGCGCTTTCAAGGCGCTCAAAGAGGTCATCAATCGATTCAGCTTGACCAATCGCCTCGGCTTGCGCAGCCTGAGCACCCATCGTATTACTAAAATACTCACGAGCGGGTTGTGTGTTTGCTCGGTCAACCAGCCAGGCATCCCTTGGCATTATCCATTTTATTTTCTCTGCGGGTATCTGGTTTTCAAGCATCCACAGGACCGCGTCGATTCCGGTCTTTCCGCCTCCGACTACCACGTATTCTTCGTGGGGGTGCTCCAAGTCTGGTAGTTCGTTTAGCGGAATAACCGTCACTGATTCGTCGTTACTGTAGTTTCGAGTGTGTGTGGCCGGTACTGAGGTTTTGAAGTGTGTGCCGTCGACCACCTTCTTCTTCACATCAACGCTGTAACGCTGATCAGATAAGATAGCCTTAAATTCTCCATCGCCCAGATATTGGCACATCGGAAAATACTGTACTCGGCCGCTAGGTAAAAAACGGTGCTGCATGACTTGATTAAAATACGCCATGACTTCGCCGCCCGTGGCAAGCTCCATCAGCCCTTTGTTGAGGCCGACTTCGTCCTTTTGTCCGCTACTTAATTCGGTCGAGCTAACGCCGTAAAAGGCCGATGGTTGATGCAGTGTGACAAATGGGTAGGCATCGTTCCAATGTCCCCCCGGCTTATGATGATTGTCGACAATGGTGATCGTGGCGTCGCTTTCGGTCAGTAGGGTGTCTGCGAAAGCCATACCTACAGCGCCGCAGCCGATAATCAGATAGTCGGTTTCTAGTTTTATGGTTTGCATGGGCTTACCTCATGGATTTACTTATTGCAGCTGGCGAACAGAATGGACTGCATTGTTGGTTGCGAAATGCCAATGCGGTCAGCGCATGCGGCTAGTCAATAACAGTGTTATATAATATAATAACGCTGTTATTAGTGTCAATGCATTCTGTTTAACATGGTCGATTCAGCCATTTCTAAAAAAGCTCTGCAATCAAGGCAAGTCATTCTGGACGCCGCCTCTAGCCTCTTTCTAGAGAATGGTATTGGCGCACTGAGCGCTCGTGCCATTGCCTCGCGTGCAGGTGTGTCGACTATGGGTATTTACAGCCATTTCAACGGCAAGCAAGGCATTCTCGATGCGCTCTATATTGAAGGTTTTGAGCTTGTTTCTCAGACTTTGGACGTCGTTGAAAAGCTAAACGGCGTTGAGCGCTTGCTGCAAGCTGGTGATCAGTATCTCGAGATGGGAGACGTACATGAGGCACATTATCGTTTGATTTTTGGTGAAGCTGACAACGGTTATCAACCGTCAGAGCAAGCCGCAAGAATCAGGGTTGCAGCCTTCAAAAAACTGGTCGCCGTGTCGAGCGATTTATTAGCTCAAAGTGGTTTGTCAGCAGAGCGCCATAGTTCAGCCGAGCGCTATAGTGTAGGCGGTAGCGACGAGGGGCAAAATCCTGAAAATGGTTCTGACGAGGCAGCGGGCCTACAATTTGCCTTGGAGGTTTGGGCTTTACTGCATGGCTTTGTTAGCCTGAAGCATCACACTCTAGGCGAGGTTGACTTGGAATTGGGTGGCTCAGCAACTGGCTCATGGGATTGGAAACAAGCAGCCCGAAAAGCTTTGTTGCGTTTGGCGTCTAGCTACAACATCAAATAAGGCACGATCAATTGATGAGCCAAAGCACAGCTTCGATTCCACCCCAAACTAACAGACCTAGCAGCACGAACAAGGTGGTGTTTACCGTGTACTTGAGTGCTTTATAAGCGACTAGATTAGTCTCTTTGAGATTCTTTGAACGCTCTAAAACAGGCACGAGACCCGCGAAAATTCGGTTAAATAGCCCGCGTTTATCATCGTCGGTGTTGGGCACGATGAAGGCTTTCATCAAAATTTTGTAGGGCCAATTCAAGATACTACCAAGCCACGACATCGGTCGTTCGATGTCACACATCAAGATCAATCTTGGTTTGTGCGCATCGTTATGTGCGAAGTGCAAAAAGGTGACGTCAAACAATAGGGGCTCACCATCGCGCCATGAGTACTTAGTATCGTCGATGCTGATGTAGCACTTGTCATCGTTGGGGGTATCTAAACCTAAGTGATAGCGCATACTGCACGCGACGGGGTCTAGATGCCTCGTTAGCTGCCCGCCCGGAGGCAAAACCGAAAACATTGCGCCGTTGACCGACGGAATCTTGCTGAGGAG
>CAZOIG010000613.1:0-2859 GCA_964579235.1 uncultured Gammaproteobacteria bacterium | reverse complement strand
ATTTTTGAGTAATCGCGCCGTTCTATACACTTTGGCGGGCTCTTTGGGACTTGGTACAGTGCATCTAGCCCTCAAGCTTGTATTTGACGTTTCGGCGATCGCGCCTACCGCCACGCCCCTTGGCTTGTCGTCGCAGTGTCTAGCTGGTGCAGTTGGTGGTTGGCTGTTTTATCGTTTAGGCCGCGCTAAGCACGGTTGAGTTTATGGCGATTTACCAAGGCGATTTGCCAGCTGCCCTGAGCGGCTATCGGTATGTGTTTGAGCGCGAAGTGGCGTGGGGCGACATGGATGCAATGAAGCACGTTAACAACACCCGCTACTTACATTTTTGTGAATCAGCGCGGATTGAATTTTTACGTACGCAAACGGCGTGGAACGACGACCGAGTGCCGAACCAAGAAATCGAGCTTGGTCTAGCGTTGGCCGAGGTGGATTGCCGCTATAAGGCGCCAGTGGTTTATCCGGATACGCTGCTAATTGGCCTTGGTGTCCACAGCGTCACTGAAAACAGTTTTAAGATCCGCCATGCAATGTACTCGCGCGCTTTAGATAAAGTGGCTGCGGTCAGCAATGCGCGCTTGGTAAATTACAATTTTAAAGACTTTCAACGGGTTGCGTTAAACGATGTGCAAAAGCAGTTTTTGCGAGACTTTGCGGCACCCGACCCAGATTAACTGAGTTACAGATTAATCAAGCTCCAGTTAGAAAAAATCTAGTACACAATAATTAGAATAAGAGGATTAGCATGAAGACCAAAGCTGCAGTTGCGTTTAAGGCAGGCGCCCCACTAGAAATCGTTGAGGTTGACTTACAAGGTCCACAAGCCGGTGAAGTGATGATCGAGATCAAGGCCACTGGCGTGTGTCACACCGATGCGTTTACCCTGTCGGGTGACGATCCAGAAGGAGCCTTCCCGGCTATTCTTGGTCACGAGGGTGCAGGAGTGGTTGTAGAAGTTGGTGCTGGCGTTACGTCAGTGCGTCCTGGTGATCATGTGATTCCTCTGTACACACCAGAATGCCGGGAATGTGATTTTTGCTTACACCCTAAAACTAACTTGTGCCAAAAAATTCGCGAGACACAAGGTCAGGGAATGATGCCTGATGGAACCAGCCGATTTTCGCTCGATGGAGAACCTATCCTCCACTACATGGGTTGTTCTACTTTTTCCAATTACACCGTTCTGCCGGAGATTGCGGTTGCTAAAGTCCGCGAAGATGCGCCTTTCGACAAAATTTGTTACATCGGCTGCGGCGTCACGACAGGTGTCGGAGCGGTTGCGTTTGATGCCAAGGTAGAACCGGGTAGCAATGTTGTTGTATTTGGTTTGGGCGGGATCGGTTTGAATGTGATTCAGGGCGCCAAGATGGTAGGTGCCAATAAGATTATTGGTGTTGATCTAAATCCCGCACGCGAAGCATTGGGGCGCCAATTTGGCATGACCGACTTTATCAACCCCAAAGATGTCGACGACGTTGTTGAGGCGATTATTGATGTGACTGGCGGGGGTGCGGATTACAGCTTTGAGTGCATTGGCAATGTCAACACGATGCGACAGGCTTTAGAGTGCTGCCATAAGGGTTGGGGTGAGTCGGTGATTATTGGTGTCGCAGGCGCGGGTCAAGAAATCGCTACCCGACCTTTTCAATTAGTCACTGGCCGAGTGTGGCGTGGAACTGCTTTTGGCGGTGCTAGAGGCCGAACCGACGTGCCAAAAATTGTAGACTGGTACATGGACGGCAAGATTAATATCGATGACTTGATTACCCACACCATGCCGCTTGGTGATATCAATAGTGCATTTGATTTGATGCACAAAGGAGAATCCATTCGCTCTGTTGTCATGTACGACGATTAGCCTATACAGTGAGCTTGTTGGTTCTAAAATTATGTATGGGTTTTGGCATTAGTTTGAGTTGAGGGTTTTCAGTGATGATTGAGCAAGTATCTAGTGTGCAGTGTTTTGGCGGTGAACAACGTCAGTATCAGCATCAGTCCAAGGTTTTAAATTGCGCTATGCATTTCTCGGTGTTTTTGCCGCCGCAGGCTCAGCATGAGAGCGTTCCGGTTTTGTATTGGTTGTCTGGTTTGACCTGCACGGATCAAAACTTTGTAACTAAAGCGGGTGCCCAGCAATACGCGGCCGATTTAGGCATAGCGATCGTTTGCCCAGACACCAGCCCACGGGGTGACGACGTGCCCGATGACCCAGACGGTGCCTATGATTTCGGCTTAGGCGCAGGCTTCTACCTGAATGCGACCCAGAGTCCGTGGGATAAGCATTATCGTATGCACGATTACATCGTCATCGAACTGCCCGAACTCATTGGTGGTATTGATGGCTTAGACGCAAGTCGCGCAGGTATATCAGGGCACTCAATGGGCGGGCACGGCGCCTTGACCATCGGTCTCAAACACCCTGAACACTACTCCTCTATATCGGCGTTTTCACCACTTGTGGCGCCAAGCCAAGTTCCCTGGGGCGAGAAGGCTTTGGGCAACTATCTTGGCAGTGACCAATCCACATGGCTTGAATACGATGCCTGTGCATTACTGGCTGAAGCGCAGGAGCACACGCCAATTTTGATCGATCAAGGCACGGCTGATAATTTTTTGGAAGAGCAGCTCAAAACCCATCTGCTGCAAGAAGCGGCGCAAAGTGCGGGCTACCCAGTCAGCGTGCGGATACAAGAGGGCTATGATCATTCGTATTTTTTCATTGCGACGTTTATTCAAAGTCACTTAGAGTTTCATAGCGAATACCTAGCATAGCGCGCGTAGCTGCTGGCTTTATTTGCGCGGATTAAACACGCGGGCGGCAAAAATCATGACGCTGCCGATAATGAAAAACGCTGCACC